>CAZNRJ010000083.1:0-12393 GCA_964574945.1 uncultured Ohtaekwangia sp.
TCGTATAGAAAAAGCTTTTTCTATACGATACCCAAGGGGACAGGGTGTGATGGCAAACTGGAGAACTCCTTTTGAGGAAATTGAAATAGGTAAGGGGCGCAAGATCAAGGATGGTGAAGAGTTAGCAATACTCACATTCGGTCATATAGGTAACTATGCAGTAGAAGCCTGTGAACAGTTGGCAAAGAAGGGAATCAATCCAACGCACTATGATTTGCGTTTTGCAAAACCATTAGACGAAGAAATGCTTCATGAAGTTTTTGCGAATTATAAAAAGGTAATTACCATTGAAGACGGCTGTATTCAAGGCGGAATTGGCAGCGCGGTGTTAGAATTTATGGCCGACCATAATTATCATGCAGAGGTGAAGCGGTTGGGAATTCCCGATCAAATTGTGGAGCATGGTGAGCAGATTGAACTTCATCGGGAATGTGAGTTTGATGTGATCGGTATAATTCGTGCTGCCGAGAGGATGCTTGCCCCGGCAAGTTCCTACAAATCGAAGTAGTTTATCCAGGTTCATTATTGATATAAAATCTCTGAAAATCAGCTAAATAGCTGATGGCTGCCGAGGTCAGATAAAAATGCCTGAAAAATTCATCGGCATCCGCGATTCAGGATGCTGCGGATATTTTGAAAATTCACCTAAACCATTCTAATTTGTCGTTAATTGTATATATTTGGAAGCTAGGGTTAATTTATCTCTGGTTGTTTACTTATCCTTATTACGCTGAATAAACCTATAAAATTTATAAGCACATGGAAGAAGAATTAATTGATCCTCACAAATATGACGCCTGGAACAACATGGCGCTCAACCTGGCTCTGGTAATCTGGGCTGTTGGGCTATTGGTTATCCTCGGTTATTTTGTGAAGTTGGCTACAACAGGGGGCAGTAAGAACAAATACGATTTTATTAATCGTTATGAAATAAATGTATTGTGGATTGCCTCCATTATCCTGATTGTTGGCGGAACATTTTTTGTTAACGCTAATGTCGATGAGCTAACAACCCTCTGGATCTTTGTAAGGGTCTTTACAACTACGATGGCCGGCTTCTTTGTTGGAGTTATTATCAAAAACCTGCTCAAGTTTTACTATCCGTTTTTCATAGAAAGAAGGTTAAAAGTCCTTCGCTATAAGCCACGGATTTCCCCTAAAACAGGCAAGCCTATGAAACTCCTGAGTGAAGAAGAAGAAGATGCTCACATGGATGAAGGTATGATTGAAGAAGAGAATGTTTTCTCGGTAGACTATGACGTGTGGTTGGATGAAGAGAGCGGGTACAAGCAAATCGAAAAATATGCCGGTCACTTACATGCCATCCAGTGCCCTGAATGTAATTACCAGACATTTAAGGTTAACCGCGAAGAGGTTATAAGGGCTCCTTCTTCTACAGAAGAGGGCGAGTTAATGAAGCACTACGTGTGCAGCTATTGCGGTTACAAGGCAAGAAAAACCGTAACCCTGAAAGTGTCAACCAAAATGGACGAATCTTCTGCCCCCGCTACTGCTTAAGCAAGAAAATAAATAGTTGAAAAGCCTCGCGTGCGAGGCTTTTTTTATGCTCCTAAAAGGAAGGTAATTTGATTTGATCCGAGTAAAATTTCATGCGTGTATGACTTGTATCAAGCAACGCAATCCGATCAATCGATGCACGTTTGTGATTGACGAAAACCTCTACATAATCTGTTCCTAATAAATACAAATTTACTTTGTGTTTATAATAGCGGATGTTCATTATAAAACGGGCATGCTCATATAGCAATGGAATCTTTTTTTCAAGAGGGAGACTACGCAGGTTGTTCCAGCAAATCATCAAATAAACTTATTGAAAAATAAAGTTTAATCATTGCATAATTTCAGTTTTAATAGAATGATAATTTCTTTAGCGAATCCTTTAACTAAAAATTATTGAAGGATATTTCAGGTTCCTGGGCCGATTGGTTTCTGATGGCTAAAATCATTTTTTGTAATTTCAGAAGGCTCGGCTAACTTTGCACTCCCTAAACCAGCCAGGGCGTTTTTGGCTGGTATATGGTGGATGTAGTTCAGTTGGTTAGAATGCTAGATTGTGATTCTGGAGGTCGCGGGTTCGAGCCCCGTCATTCACCCATTTAAGATTTCCCCCGCCTTTGGCGGGGTTTTTTTTATGCCTTATCGGGAGAAAGTCAACCGTTCCCCGTTTTTACTTTCGTCAAAATTTCCGTCAGAATAAGCTAAATGACCCGAAACCCATGTATGGGTAACTGCCGATTGAAAGGTGTTTCCTTCAAAAGGCGACCAGCCGCATTTTGCCACGATATTACTTTTTTCAACTTTCCAGGGCTTATTTGGGTTCACCAAAACCAAATCTGCAAAGTACCCCTCTCTTATAAAGCCGCGCTCCTTAATTTGAAAAAGAATGGCCGGGTTATGCGCCATTTTTTGAACAATCTTTTCAAGGGTTATTTTCTTCTGGTGATAAAATTCCATCATGGCAACAACACTGTGTTGAACCAATGGTCCACCGGAAGGTGCCTGAAAATAACCGTTCTTTTTTTCATCAAGCGTATGCGGTGCATGATCTGTAGCAATAACGTCAATGCGGTCATCCAGCAACGCACGAAATATTTCTTGTTGATCAGCCTCCGTTTTAATGGCCGGGTTCCACTTTATGAACATGCCAAGTCGATCGTAATCGGCATCATTAAACCAAAGGTGATGGATGCAGGCCTCGGCAGTGATTTTTTTCTTGTCTAACGGAACAGAATTGTCGAATAGTCCTGTCTCTTTAGCTGTGGAGATATGAAGAATGTGCAATCGCGTTCCATGTTTCTTTGCCAATTCAACCGCAAAGGATGACGACTTATAACACGCCTCAGCACTTCGTATTTGTGGATGATAACTTACGGGCATGCTATCGCCATAGCGCTCTTTAAACTCGGCCGTATTTTTTCGGATGGTAGGTTCATCTTCGCAATGTGTGGCAATGAGCGATGGAAATTTTGAGAAAAAACCTTCGAGTATGGTTGGATCATCCACTAAAAGATTTCCTGTGGAAGAACCCATGAAAATTTTAAGCCCGCAAACTTTACTCAGGTCTGTCCTAAGTACTTCATCAAGATTGTCATGTGAGGCACCGATGAAAAATGAATAGTTGGCAAGTGAATTTCGTGAAGCAATCTGATATTTATCCTCCAGCAAAGCTTGCGTAAAAACGGGCGGTATTGTATTGGGCATCTCCATAAAACTGGTAACACCTCCGGCCACGGCCGCTCTTGACTCGGTATAGATATTTCCCTTATGTGTTAATCCCGGTTCACGAAAGTGAACCTGGTCGTCAATAGCTCCGGGCAATAAAAAATTACCCTTACCATCAATCACACAGGTAGTTTGGTTAGCGGATAGATTTTTCCCAATTTTTTCAATGCGTGTTCCGCGAATCAGCACATCGCCTTCAATGACTTTACCTTCGTTTATTAGTTGAGCATTCGTGATTAACGTAGAGTTCATTACCTTGTGGAATTCGTAAAGATAAAAAATCTTGAGTAGCCCTATCGCCTGGAATGATTTTAAGTTGAATAAGCAATTGTGGGATGCAATCGCTGATTCTGGATTTGAGACCCCGACTGAAATTCAACAAAAGTGTATCCCGCTTGTGTTGGGTGGGCAGCATGTAATTGGTATTGCCCAAACCGGAACGGGAAAAACAGCCGCTTATATGTTGCCTTTGTTGATGAAACTTCGCTATGCGCAAGGCACTGAGGTGAGGGGGCTTATTCTGGTGCCAACCAAAGAACTTGTTGTGCAAGTTGCTACACAAGCAGCGGCACTGGCAAAATATACCGACTTGCGAATGGTAGAAATTTATGGAGGCGTGGGCACTAAAACGCAGATCGAAAAAATACAAGCCGGTGTAGATTTGATCATTGCTACGCCCGGCCGTTTATTGGAATTGTATCAACGCAATGAACTTGTCCTGAAGCAAATAAAAACATTGGTGTTGGATGAAGCAGATCGCATGATGGATATGGGGTTTATGCCTCAACTGCGAAAGATCTTTGAAGTAATTCCTTCTAAACGACAAAATGTTTTATTCTCAGCAACTTTTCCCGAAAAGGTAGAGCGCCTGGCAGATGAGTTTTTAGACTTCAGCGTGCGCGTGGAAATCACGCCACCGGCAACCGTAGCCACCAAGGTTGTGCAGGAATTATATTATGTCCCCAATTCGGCAACGAAAATTAATTTTCTTGAGCACCTGCTCAATACGCAAACAGATTTTAACCGGGTGATGATTTTTACCCGTACGAAGGATGTTGCCAATAACATTTATAAGTACTTAGATAGAAAGCACCTGGGTCCTGTTCGGGTAATTCATTCCAACAAAGGACAAAACAGTCGCATCAATGCGATGAATGAATTTAAGGAAGGCAAGCTGCGGATTTTAGTTTCTACGGATGTGGCTTCGCGTGGGATTGATGTAACCAATGTTTCGCACGTAATCAATTTCGATGTGCCCATTCAGTATGAAGATTATGTTCACCGCACGGGTCGCACGGGCAGGGCATTTCAGGAAGGTAAGGCTATTACATTAGCAACTGAAGCCGAACGTTACCACATCAGTAATATTGAAAAAATTATTCGCGAGAAGATCACTGAGAAACAACTACCAAAAAGTATTGAGGTAGAGGAAACTTCGTATGAAGAAGCGCAGGACATGGCGCGTGAGGTGGACAGGCAAAAACGCTATGAAGACCCGGAATTTAAGGGGGCGTTTCATGAGAAGAAGCGTGATTTAAAAAGATAATTTGAAGATGTGGTAATTTGAGGATTTGAGAATAATGCAAAACAAAAATGGCCAGTTCCCCCAGCCATTCTCAAATTAATGAATTCTCAAATCTTCAAATTAATTTTATCCGTTCATCGAAGTCAAAAACTCTTCGTTGTTTCGGGTTCCTTTCATTTTGCTTTGCAGGAATTCCATAGCCTCAACCGAATTCATATCGGCCATAAACTTGCGGAGTATCCATACGCGTTGAAGTTCGTCTTCTTTCATCAGCAAATCTTCACGTCTTGTACCGGAAGCAGGCACATCAATAGAAGGATAAATCCTGCGGTTGGAAAGCTTGCGATCCAATTGCAATTCCATGTTACCGGTTCCTTTAAATTCTTCGAAGATCACTTCGTCCATTTTCGATCCGGTTTCAATCAACGCTGTAGCGATAATGGTCAATGAACCACCGTTTTCAATTTTACGGGCGGCTCCAAAGAAACGCTTAGGCTTATGCAAGGCATTGGCATCCACACCACCCGAAAGAATTTTTCCTGAAGATGGGATAACGGTATTGTAAGCACGGGCAAGGCGTGTAATGGAATCCAACAGGATAACAACATCGTGGCCACACTCCGTCATGCGCTTTGCTTTTTCCAAAACAATACTGGCAACTTTAACGTGGCGATCGGCCTGCTCATCAAATGTGGAGGCAATTACTTCTGCCTTTACACTGCGCGCCATGTCAGTAACTTCTTCGGGGCGCTCATCGATCAACAACACGATCAGGTAAACTTCCGGATGATTTTCGGCAATGGCATTGGCAATGTTTTTTAACAAGACAGTTTTACCTGTTTTAGGTTGAGCCACAATCATACCACGCTGACCTTTCCCGATGGGAGCGAAAAGGTCCAGGATACGGGTCGACATGTTGTCGTGTGTCGTGCTGAGCTTTAATTTTTGTTCAGGGAAAAGCGGGGTGAGGTATTCGAACGCAACACGGTCGCGGATTTCTTCAGTAGTTTTTCCGTTAATGCTCTCAACTTTCAATAAGGCAAAATATTTTTCACCTTCTTTGGGCGGCCTGATTTGGCCTTTCACGGTATCGCCCGTTTTTAAACCAAGTAATTTTATTTGTGAAGGCGAGACATAAATATCATCAGGGCTGGCTAAGTAATTATAATCAGAAGAGCGCAGGAAGCCGTAGCCATCTTGCATAAGTTCCAGTACCCCTTCATTAAACACTACCCCATCAAAGTCGCGGATCTGGTTTTCTTTTTTCTGGTGATGATTTGGATGCTGGGGTCTTTCTTCCCGTTGTTCTTTGCGCGGAATTTCAGTTTGCACTACCGGCTCAGTATCATCGAAACGAGTTACACTTTGATCAATTTCAATATTGTCGATGCTTTCCAAAATTTCATCGCTGGAAAGTTCAAGTTCTTTTTCGACAGGTTTGGGAGTTGCTTCGGGGGCAACATTTTCGCGCCTGCGCGGACGCATTTTGCGTTCGGTATTTTCGGCAGGGGCCCCTTTGGCGGGAGCGGGTTCCTTTACCACGGCTTGTTGATCAAGGATTTTGTAAATCAAATCTTGCTTGGCAAGCTTCTTTGCGTTCTTTACGCCCATACCTTCTGCAATTTCTTTTAATTCAGAAAGTAGCCTGAGATTCAGGTCATCAATTGTATGCATGTGAGTTTAAAAAAGATTAATAATCAGATAGAAATTTTTATAAGAATATGCCAGCTGCGAGACAGCCTCAAGAAAACATTAGTCAAGTAGTTAGAAAAGAGATCGAAAAGTACAAGAATTTTATATCGTGAGAGCCTGAGGAGGCCGCGATGACAGTGCAAGTATAGCTCAAAATTGAATATTATCAAATCGCAAGAAAAAATTATTGGCTAATTTCGCCCCTTTAATGGATAAAGTATGTTGACACTACAAGTATTGCGCGAGCAGAAGGACATTGTGCTGGCGGGTTTGAAGAAGAGAAACTTTAAAGATGCGGATGCGCTTGTGCAGGAGGTGATTGAAATAGATAAACTCCGCAGGGAAACACAAAATACGTTAGATAGTCTAAAGGCAAGTTCAAATGCCGACTCAAAGAAAATTGGGGAGTTGATGAAATCGGGCAAGGCGGAAGAAGCAACTGCGTTGCGTGCTGCTATTGCTCAGGATAGAGATAAAGTGAAGGGCCTGGAAGAAAGTCTTCATGAGTTTGAGAAAAAGCAACAAGACATCCTATATAAAATACCGAATGTGCCGGCCGCAAATGTACCGGCAGGTAAAAGTGCGGAAGATAACATTACTGTTCATGAACACGGAAAGGTGCCTGAACTTTATGAGGGCGCTATGCCCCATTGGGAGCTGATCAAAAAATATGACATCATTGACTTTGATTTAGGCGTAAAAATTTCAGGAGCCGGCTTTCCGGTTTATAAAGGAAAGGGTGCAAAACTTCAAAGGGCGCTTATCAATTTCTTTTTGAGTGAAGCGGATAAGGCGGGGTATACCGAAATACAACCTCCTATTGTCGTGAACGAAGCTAGTTGTTATGGCACAGGTAATCTTCCCGATAAGGAAGGGCAAATGTATTTTGTTAATGAAGATGGATTGTATCTCATTCCAACGGCTGAAGTTCCCATCACCAATTTGTATCGTGATGTGATTCTCAACGATGATGATCTCCCGGTAAAGAATGCAGGCTACACACCTTGCTTCCGCAGGGAAGCCGGAAGCTGGGGTGCTCACGTGCGCGGACTCAATCGTCTTCATCAATTTGATAAAGTTGAAGTGGTGCAAATCACTAAACCAGAGGATTCATACAAAGTGTTGGACGAAATGTGTTTGCATGTGCAAGGTCTTTTAGAAAAACTGGAATTGCCCTATCGCAAGCTTTTATTATGTGGAGGTGATATGGGTTTTAATTCTGCCCTTACGTATGACATGGAAGTTTTTTCTGCTGCACAACAGCGTTGGCTCGAAGTAAGCTCTGTCAGTAACTTTGAAACCTTTCAGGCAAACCGATTAAAGCTGCGCTATAAGAACAAAGATGGTAAGATGCAATTGTTGCACACGCTCAATGGCAGCGCGTTGGCGCTTCCGCGGATTGTAGCTTCTATTCTCGAAAACAATCAAACACCGGAAGGAATTAAGATTCCAAAAGTATTGGTGCCGTATACGGGATTTGATGTGATTAAGTGAGGTTGATGGTTCTGGCGACTTGTCTCTGGTTACTTGTTACTGGTTCTGACCTCGTAGTGAGTGTGCAAAAAAAATTATTCATGAAATTGTCATTCCGGAGGAGCGTGAGAGTTGTGATTGAAGTCAATGTGTTTTAAGTAAACCGGAACTCATTCAAGGTCTGGCGAATTCCTGAATCCCGATGAGCGGCACCGGAGTATTTCATAGCTCATTCATCTGCACCTTAACGGGATTCCGGCACCCCGACTATGTCGGGGGCCGGAATGACGGCTTCGTAGGGAGTCTACTCAAAAACCAAATCAAGATCAATTGCCAGGTCAGGCAAAGTAACAGACGGAACTTTATCACCTTTAACAAATGGTTTACGTGTACCGGTGTATTCGCCATGCTTCAGCACATAAACCAGCAAGGTTTGCTCGGAAGGATGAACGACCCAATATTCACCTACACCTGCTTTTTCATACGCATCAAACTTTTGGCGCAGGTCGCGGTCTGAACTATGTTTTGAAAGGATTTCGATAACCCAATCGGGCGCACCGAGGCACCCTTTTTCATCAATCTTACTAACATCGCAAATCACACACAAATCGGGTTGTAGAACGGTGGTAATCTCTTTGTCTTTTTTTGATTGATTAACCTTTGGCAACCGCACATCGAAGGGCGCAGCAAAAACCTGGCACTTTTTACCGAGTAGAAAACTGGAAATTTGTCGGGATAACTCCATCGACACTTTTTGATGCAAACTGGTTGGCGCAGGCGACATTTTGAAAACTTTCCCATCAATCAATTCGGCCATTTCATCCCATGTCCAACTCAGATAGTCGGCATAGCTGTAGGTTCCTGATAAATCGGGTTCTTTTATTTCCATAGCCCTAAGGTACTATTTTTTAAACGGCATCTGAAAGCTATAAATGTCTTGTATTCTCACGCAGGCATAGCTATCATTACTCCTCAAATCCCAAACACATGAAAATCAAATTGATTGTGCCATTGGCCATAGGTTTACTGGCTGGTTGCATCCAAACACCTAAACCCGAAACTATTTCTAATTACCCGGTATCTGCCAAAGTAGATACGGTTGATACTTATTTTGATGTGGAAGTGGCCGATCCATATCGTTGGATGGAAAACGATACATCAAAACAAACGGCAGATTGGGTGAAAGCACAAAACGAAGTAACCTTCGGATTTCTGGATAAGATTACTTATCGGGAAAGCATAAGGGAGCGACTGTTGGAATTGAACAACTATGAAAAGCTTGGTTCACCGTTCAGGCGGGGTGAATATTACTACTTTTATAAAAACTCAGGATTGCAAAATCAATATGTTCTCTATCGCAAAAAAGGGGAGCGAGGTGAGGAAGAAGTTTTTTTAGATCCTAATACATTTTCCAAAGACGCGACCACTACTATGCGCGGATTATCATTTTCAAAAGATGGTTCGCTGTTAGCATTTCAAATTTCGAAAGGAGGAGCTGACCGTGCCGAGGCTGTGGTTATCCGGACTTCAGATAAATCGCTTGTGGAGGACACCATTCGAAATATGAAGCAAAGTGGAATATCCTGGAAAGGAAATGAAGGCTATTATATTAACCGCTTTGTGGAAGGCTTGAAGAGTAATTTGGCGGCCAAAAATGAATATCAACAATTGTATTACCATAGGTTGGGAACTTCACCTTCCCAGGATAAAGTTGTGTTTGGGGACGCACAAAAAAGAAGATTTGTAGGTGGATATTTAACAGAGGATGAGCGCTTCCTGGTTATTACGACATCTGAAAGCACAACCGGCAATGAATTGTTTGTTCAGGATTTATCAAAACCACAAGGGAAAATTGTTCCTATAAAAACCGGTTTTGAAAGTGACCAGTACGTGATTGAAAATGATGGTTCAAAACTTATTATTGAAACTAACCTGAATGCTCCAAACTCTAAAGTTGTTTGGGTTGATGCATCGAATCCTTCATTCGAAAACTGGAAAGACTTAATCCCGGAAACAGAAAACTCTTTAAGTACTTCAACAGGAGGAGGAAAAATCTTTGCTCAATATTTAGTAGATGTGAAAACACAAATCAAGCAGTACGATTTGAATGGAAAAATGGAGCGCGATATAAAACTGCCGGGAATTGGCACAGCGGGGGGATTTGGTGGCTGGAAAGATGATCAGGATTTATACTACACGTTTACATCCTTCACCTATCCTCCAACGATTTTTAAATTTAATGTGTTGTCGGGCAAGTCAACAGAATATCAGCGTCCTGCAGTTAAATTCAATCCGGATGATTATGAAACGAAGCAGGTATTTTATCCCAGCAAGGACGGCACTAAGATTCCGATGTTTATTGTTCATAAAAAAGGAATTGAGCTAAACGGAAAAAATCCTACCTGGCTATACGCGTATGGTGGTTTCAGCATTAGCTTGACACCTTCCTTTAGCACTTCCAGAATTGTGTGGTTAGAAAACGGTGGAATTTATGCCCAGCCCAACCTGAGAGGTGGTGGCGAGTATGGTGAAGATTGGCATTTGGCTGGCACTAAATTGAAAAAGCAAAATGTGTTTGATGATTTTATCGCTGCCGGTGAATATTTGATTACTGAAAAGTATACTTCAAGCGATTACCTCGCGATAAATGGCGGTTCGAATGGTGGTTTATTAATTGGAGCTGTAATGGCTCAACGACCCGATCTTGCAAAAGTAGCAGTTCCACAGGTTGGTGTGATGGATATGTTGCGCTACAATAAATTTACTATTGGAGCTGCATGGGCATCTGATTATGGAACAGCCGAAGACTCGAAAGAGATGTTTGAATATCTTAAAGCATACTCACCTGTTCACGCTTTGAAGCCCGGTGTCAATTATCCGGCTACATTAGTGACTACAGCCGATCATGATGATCGCGTAGTACCGGCACATAGTTTCAAATTTGCAGCAACCTTGCAAGAAAATCAGGCGGGACCAAATCCCGTTCTTATCCGGGTAGATGTAAACTCTGCTCATGGTTCATCAAATATTACTAAGGGTATCGACTTGGTTGCTGATTATTATTCTTTCGCCTGGTATAATATGGGAATTGTGCCACCGATGGCTAAGAAAGACTTGTAAGAGTTGAAAGTTTTAAAGTTGAAAGCTTAAAGCTTAAAGCTTAAAGCTGGGGGCAGCCCTGACTTTAAACTTTATTGTTTTTCGCTTTCAGCTTTAATGCAATTTTTTCTCCTACCAGTTCAGTAAGTTCCTCCACACTTGCCTCTTTTATTTTTTTTACGGACTTAAAGTGAGATAACAGTTTGTCGGTTGTTTTTTTTCCGATACCGGGAATACCTTCAAGCTCGGTTGAGAATGAAACCTTGCTTCTTTTCAGCCTGTGAAACGTAATGGCAAACCGGTGCGCCTCATCGCGAATGCGTTGAATGAGCAGCAAGGCCGGAGATCTTTTACTGATCAGCAGGGGAAGCGGGTCTTCAGGGTAATAAATTTCCTCTAACCTTTTTGCGATGCCAACGATGGGAATTTTTCCGTACAGGCCAAGTTCTTGCAAGGCTTCGCAGGCGCTGCTCAATTGCCCTTTGCCACCATCTACAATAATTAACTGTGGATACTCGCCCTCCTCTTCCATGATTCGCTTGTAGCGCCTGCCTACAATCTCTTTCATGGAAGCAAAATCATCGGGACCTACAACCGTCTTTATGTTAAAATGACGATACCCCTTTTTATCGGCCTTGCCATCCACAAAGCGAACCATAGACGCAACAGGTGACGTGCCTTGAAAATTTGAGTTATCAAAACATTCTATAATTTTTGGATACTGATTTAAACGCAGGTCGGCCTGCATGATGTGCAGCACTTTATTCTTCTTGGTTTTTTGTTCTTCCTTGTTGATTTCTTTTTCCCGTTTCTGATAGAGTGCATTTCTGAGAGAGAGATCGATCAGTTTTTTCTTGTCTCCAATTTGAGGAACCACGTTTTCAAAATCTTCTGACTTTACCGACAGTGGTAAATTGGTATACACTTCAGGGTTGTTACTTCGGTAGGTAGTGCGCAACTCCTGGACTATCAAGCTTAAAATTTCATCATCAGCTTCCTCCAGTTTCTTTTTGATTTCGAAGTTCTTTGAAAAAATGATGGAACCTTCCCGAATTTGCATGTAGTTAACAAATGCGTCCGTATCGGTGCTGGTAATGGTAGCTACATCAATCTCGCTGAGTTTGCGATTGACCACCAACGATTTGGTTTGGAATTTTTCCAGCAGGTCAAGCTTACGCTTATATACCCCTGCTTTTTCAAATTCCATTCCGGCTGAAGCCTCTTTCATTCTTCGGGTAAACTCATTCTCAACCACACTTAAATCACCTTTTAAAATATTACGGGCCTGGGCAATCTCTTCTAAATATGAATTTTCATCCTGAAGCCCTTCACAGGGACCTTTGCAGTTTCCGATATGGTAT
>CAZNRJ010000084.1:0-2340 GCA_964574945.1 uncultured Ohtaekwangia sp.
GCCATCGGCAAGAAAATTAGCTGAGAACGAAGAGATAGAAATCAGGCTTTACTCGATCATTTACGATGCCATTGACGAAATTAAAGCAGCCATGGAAGGTATGCTTGAGAAGGAGATGGAAGAAGTGATTGTGGGCAATGCAGAAATACGCGAAGTATTTAAGATTTCTAAAGTAGGAACGGTGGCCGGATCGATGGTAACGGATGGCTACATTAAGCGCAACAACCCGATCCGCTTGATCCGCGATGGGATTGTGGTGTACTCGGGTGAGATGACTGCTTTGAAGCGATTCAAAGATGATGTTTCAGAAGTACGTTCCGGTTTTGATTGCGGTATCAGCATCAAAAACTTTAACGATATGGAAGTGGGCGATGTAATTGAGAGCTATGAAAAGCGCGAGGTGAAGAAAACTGAATCCAAGCGATAATCTTTTCAAACACTGTATAAAAAAGCCTGATTGAAATTCGATCAGGCTTTTTCTTTTGGGTGTTGTTGATTTTGTGTCGCACAATGATCTCCAATTGAAAAACGGATTTAAATATTCTCAATCCATTAATCGCTGAGCCCGGGGCGAGACTCCCGGGGAAAGGGAGTGACATAATCAAACAGCGAAGCATTGACTTCACAAAAGCATGTAGCCGGTTGCTTTTTAAAATTATCAGTTTAATCAGGGAAGCTTGTAGTGCTTGTAAGAGATTTTTCCGTTTTTATAAATAGAAAATTGTCCTATATTTGAAGACAAATGTCAATCATTATGGAAAAGCAAGAAATTGAAGAAAAATTGGACAGGGAGGTCGCACGTGTATTAGTGACTGTCAAAGGAGGGAGAATAACTGGCAAAAAAATGGAAGCAGTAACGTACGGTAAGTTTCTGTCGGATAAGATGATGATAATTGGTGTCATACGGAGAGGTGTACCTTATTCGATGTTCCGGTTAATTAAAGATTTTTCACCATTCACTGAATTGGAGTGGGCTGATTTGCTTGATATATCAACGAAGTCACTTGGCAGATTTAAAAAAACAAGTAAATACAGTTTCAAGCCAAGCATTTCTGAAAAGATTATTGAAGTGGCTGAAGTGGCCAGAGTCGGAATGGAAGTTTTCGGAGATATGGACAAGTTTAAGGCGTGGCTCGACACTGAAAATTTTGCACTCGGAAATGTAAAGCCATTAGATTTGTTAAAAGATTCTTATGGAAAAAGTCTTGTTATTGGTGAATTGACAAGAATTGAACACGGGATATTTGCTTAGATCTCGACTATGGAAATATACAGGTTGTCTAAAATAAAGTATTCACATGAATTGTCGGGAATAGGAGCAGCAAAGGAAGGTGCAAGATGGAATTCTATCGGAGTTGAGATGGTCTATACTGCGCACAACAAGTCTTTAGCAATGGCAGAAGTTGCTGTCCATTTTTCGCTTGCAAATATGCCTTCTGGTTATAATATGTTGACTATATATCTGCCAGATGATATTCCGGTGAAAGAGATAAGTTTAGACGATTTGCCTGAGGATTGGAACGTATTTCCTCATTCAGAGGCCACTAAAAAGATAGGTGACGAGTTTGTTAATGAGAATTCGTATTGCGTACTCAAGGTACCTTCTGCGGTGACAGATGGAGATTATAATTATTTATTGAACTCTAAGCATAAAGATTTTGGAAGGATAAAGATTATTGATTCAAAACCGTTCCCTTTGGATAAAAGGATATTCAAATAGAGCAATCATATTTTAGTCAGGCTGCCAACATCCAAGTATATACATTGCATATACCTTCTCTATTCCAATATCTTTGTTTTGAGTCTAAAAAGCAATTTGCTTAGGCTTTAAAAAGAATAGCAGGGCTGGTATTCTAAGATAGTGATAAACTGAGTTGAAAGAAAATGTGGACTTGTAATCAAACACAAAAGCAACGCGATTTAAGGCAGATAAAATAAATTCTTCGATTTCAATTTAATAGTCTCCTGATTTCCATTTCAAGTCTTTCAGAAGAAGGTCTTGGCGCATCTGTATTTACAATGTTACCCTTCTTGTCAATTAAAATGTATCGGGGAATCCCGCTGATATTATAGGTTTTATATATAGAGAGATCATTGATTAGATGTACTCCTTTCCAAGTTTCATGTTTCAGTAGTGCATTTCTCCAATCACTCGCATCCTTATCTACAGAAATGTTCAGAAAAACGATAGAATCATTTTCTTTAAAAGCAGCTTGCAATTTTTCTGCAAATGGAATTTCTTGTATACATGGCCCGCACCATGAAGCCCAAATATCGATATAGATAGCTTTGCCTTTAAAATCATTTAATGAAATAGTATCACCTTGGACTGTAATACCA
>CAZNRJ010000084.1:2350-12290 GCA_964574945.1 uncultured Ohtaekwangia sp.
ATTGATTTTTGGAGCCGGCTGCCCAGGTGAAAATGATAGTAATTTCATATAGCGAGTTACCAATGGGCTCAAATATGGGGAAGTTGAATGTTGACTTTTAAAATCAAAGTATAACGTATCAACTGAGGTACCTATGCCATTTAATGTCATCCAGTAGTCAATATTTTTTGCAAGCAAAAAATCTTTCATATAAGTTGTGTAATTACTTACTTGGATTTGGTCTCTAATGATATACGGTAGCTCACTTGTTTTTTTATTTCTCTCTTCTATCGTTTCAAACCCTCGTTGTAAGGTACGCCTCTTAATATTCATGTTAAAGTGCAGTATCAAGGCATACTCACCCATGCCACTATTTAGAAGTACAGAATCGTATGGAATTTCAGCAGTCATATCTATTTCTTTTGGAATTTCAAAATTATGACTTACTCCATAATTCCATTGGAACGCCTGCCGGATCATTAATACCCTCATTCTATTTCTCATTTCTAAAAGTGAAATGAGTTTCTTAGGTAGACTTATACTATCGATGAAGTTGCTGTGACATTGATCAAGAGATCTTATTAAAGTATCAAGTCTTGCAGAAAAATCTTCAGGATTCAGTTCAGTAATATTCTTTCTATCTCCAGTTTCGACCTTTTTTTGAATTATCATTACTCTTTCAAGATAGTTATTGATCTCTGATCCAATACCAGAATAAATGATTGCATTATTACTTTCATTAGCTAAAATATTCAATTGATACCCAGGCTCAATATAAATGTCACTTTCATGTTGTCCCATTTTAAGTCTCGCAAATGTCGGTTTATCAATTTGAAAGTTCAAAATACCCATACCCAAAGAATCTAACTTCACATCTGCAAGTGAAGGTGTCTCTAAATTTAACATACTTCGAGTGCTTATTGTAACTTCCGAAAACTTCTCAGATGCAACTTGTATTGATACATTAACAATATCAGTACCTTCATTGTTCGAACAACTTAATACGGCAGTCAATAATAGAAAGTGAACAATGTATTTAATGGATTTTTTCATAAAGGACTAATGTTCTAAATAATATCCGTAACTGATTTTTTGAAACATACACAATGTTATGCGTATGTGCCACTCTTCGTCCTAAGATATGTGCATATTAGCAGTCATTTTTTTGTTGGTTCGTAGTAAAGCGTTACTGCACCACCACTAAAGATTTTTGTCTTTACGAATTTAAGAATAGTTCTGTCGTTTATATTTTCAAAGAGTGGCAGACCGCTTCCTGCAACAACAGGGTGAACCATGAGTTGGTATTCATCAATCAGATTAAGTTTCATTAATTGTATAATTAAACTGCGACTGCCAACAAAGATGTCTTTACCCGATTGTTTTTTGAGTTCTGAAACTTGTTCTTCAATAGGTTTATTTGACAATTTAGCACTGTCCCACCCGATAGCTATCGGGTCTGTGCTTTTAAGCGTATTTGAAAAGACAATTTTTGGAATTTTGTCTATTGCCATAGCAAAATCGTCCATTGATTTTTCACCTGAAGGATTTTTTAACAGAGTTTGCCAAAACTGCATGAGTTGATAGGTTATCCTTCCATACAGAATAGTGTCTGCGCTCCTTAACAGGTCAGCGTAATGCTGATGTATTTCTTCATCCGCAATCACTGCCGTATGGTCGCAAAACCCGTCAAGTGTCATATTGATTGCTGCAATTAGTTTTCTCATACTATTTCGTTTAAATTAATTGTCAAATTTCTGTCCGCTGCTTGAAGTTTGCACTGTCGCCAAAGCATTACGCATAATGTGAGTGCACATGACGTAGCGGGGTTTCGGAGGACTTTAGCAATGAAGCGAAACCTACATATTCTCTTTTACAAACTGTTCGCTGTAATCTTTAATCATTTGTCTAACCTGCCTGAATTGATTTTTAATTTCTTCTTCTGCTCCTGTCGCTTTCGCAGGGTCGGGAAAATTATGGTGAAACTTTTTCGCTTTTGAAGGAAAAACCGGACACCGTTCTTTCGCATTGTCGCAAACCGTAATGACATAATCAAAATCAATGTTTTGATATTCGTCAACATTGTTTGAGGTATGTTTAGAAATGTCAATTCCGTCTTCTTTCATTGTTTCAATCGCTTTCGGATTTACTCCATGTGTCTCAATACCTGCACTGTAAATTTTCGCTTTGTCTCCTGCGAAATGTCTTAAATAGCCTTCTGCCATTTGGCTTCTGCAGCTATTTCCTGTGCAGAGAACCAAAATTTTTTTCTGATTTGTCATACGAATAACCAAATGATGTTGATCATGCAAAATTTCGGGTCGAATCCGAAAATGAGTTGAAGTATAATCACCGAAATTATTACTACCGGCTTTTTATATTTTAAGGATTTTCCTTTCATGATTAACAGCAACCGCTATCAGGTGAGCAACAAGCCGCTTGAGAAGTTCTTAATTCAGACAATCTTAATTTTGATTTCTCCGTGGGTATTCCGCAATTATCTTTGGCTAAGCAAGCCGTTTGTTTCGGTGTCAGTAAAAATTCCTTTCCGTTAAAGTATAAACCAAATCGTCCGATGGTTTCGGTTTGATATTCGATTTCCACTTTCAGGTCTTCTTCACCAAACAGGTTTTCTGAAATGTCAATTATCTTTTTAAGTTTTTGAGGCTCAAGCCTGTGGTGTGTATCGCCAGCTACCCACAATTGAAAGCTTATTGTTTTTTCAGTCCGGACGGTTCCGCCACAATCAACAAAATGTTTAGTGGTCATGCCCGCCTCTGTTATGTGAAAATGTTTCGGTACAAAATCCCCGTTCAATTGAACAAAGTTTAATTCCGGAACATTGTCTACGTGTTGTTTGAATTGCGATAGTTTCATTTTTGTTTGGTTTTGATTAACAACAATTATTTTTCTTGTCTGCCAGCTTTGCGGAAATGTTTGAAAAATAGCTTTGCATTTTCCCGATCGCCTTTTCGTCAATGCAATAACAAATTGTATTCCCTTCAATATTCCCTTTAATCAGTCCTGCGCTCTTCAATTCTTTCAAATGTTGGGAAACTGTCGGCTGTGCAAGCGGCAATTCGTTTACAATATCCCCGCAAATACAGTCGTCCACTTTCATTAAATATTCAACAATTGCCACCCTCGCAGGGTGTCCTAACGCTTTTGCCATTTTCGCAATTGCATTTTGTTTGTCTGTAAAATGCTCTGTCTTTGTTGCTCCCATTGTTTTAATTTAATATTGCAATATTACGATAAATATTTTAATAACTTTACTCGTTAGCCTCATCGCTGTAGGACATAAGATACTTTGTGCCGCCTATCACATCCTTAAAAACAAAGAAGTGTACAACGAGCCAAACGGCCGAAAAAAGGAAGCAGGCGCTGATACATAAGTATACGAAGCGCCTGCACGAGCTTGGGGCAAAGCCCCATCTCAATTAATAATTTAAAGATCGGGCTTTTTCTGGTGGTTGTCAACCCCGAAAATAAAACTGACTTCAAACGCTAAGAACAAACGGTTGTCGCCTTTGAGCACGCAGAAAAAATTTTTAATCCCCTGGCGTTTGTGTTTTGAACCGAAGGACTTTCAGAAAAAAAAGCCTGACCGAAATTTCGATCAGGCTTTTCCTTTTATTAAGTGACTGATTATTTATTAAAAGCATCCTGCACACTGGGTGCATTTTCTGATCCTGCGGCTGCTTCAAATCCTTTTTTGACAGTGAAATCTTCACCGCCTCCAAACATATTCAATGCCATTCGCTTGAAATATCCTCTCACGTAGGTGTTATATTCTTTCACTGATTCGTTATAACGCTGGCGAGCCACGTTAATGCGATTCTCGGTTCCCTCTAACTGCGATTGAAGCTCTTGAAAATTTTCTGTTGACCTGATTTGCGGATAAGCCTCAAATGCCAGGTTGATTGCCGTATTTATTTTTCTGCCTGCAATCTCTAAATCTTCCGGGGTTTTAGCTCCTACAATTCCAGCTCTTGCCTGGGTAACTGCTGTTAATATTCCACGCTCATTTTCTGCCGCTTCTTTAACGGTAGCCACCAGGTTAGGAATTAAATCCGCTCTTCGTTGATAAGTTGCCTGCACATTACTAAACGCTTCATTCACATTTTCCTGGGCTCGCACTGCACTATCATAAACGCCTGTACCCCATAAAAAAAACCCACCGACAATTACCACGATAACCCCCACAACTACCAAAGTTGTAATTAATCCTTTGCTCATATATTTTGTGTTTATTAGATCGCCAAAGCTACAGATTTATAGGCAATTGTATCCTATTACCTAAGCGACTTCGGTTTCAATAGTATGAATTTTGAGAAATATCTGAAAAGGTAAAATAGTTCATTCCCTGCGTTAGAAAGATGTAGCGAGCTCAGGCAAAAGCTAATTTTTATTGAGTTGACAGGCTAATTCCTCATAAAAAAGGAGAAGCTATTACAGCATCTCCTCTTCCAAATTTATTCCAGGTATTCTTATCACGAAACTAGACTCTTCTCCATCAAAAACTCAGCTATCTGCACAGCGTTGGTGGCGGCTCCTTTTCTCAGGTTATCCGATACCACCCACATGTTTAGCGTGTTGGGTTGCGATTCGTCCCTGCGCAAGCGACCCACAAAAACTTCATCCCTTCCATGCGAGTTGATGGGCATCGGGTACACATTATTCTTTACATCATCCTGTACGATTACACCCGGGGTGTTTTCTAAAAGTGAGCGAACCTCTGCCAAATCGTAATCAGAATAAAATTCAACATTAACCGCTTCCGAGTGACCCCCGATGGTTGGAATACGAACCGTTGTTGAAGTCAATCCAATACTTTGGTCCCCCAAAATCTTCCGGGTTTCATTCACCATCTTCATTTCTTCTTTGGTATAACCATTATCCAAAAATGAATCGATGTGCGGCAACGCATTCATATCAATTTTATGCGGATACACTTTAATGCCATCGGTAATTCCCTGGCGCTCTTCCATCATTTGTTGCACGGCATCCTTACCCGTGCCGGTTACCGATTGATAAGTAGAAACAACAATGCGTTTGATTTTATATTTATTGTGAAGCGGGGCTAATGCCATCACCATTTGTATGGTGGAACAGTTTGGATTAGCGATAATCAAATCTTCATTGCCTAACTCATGACCATTAATTTCCGGTACAATCAATTTCTTGGAAGGATCCATTCTCCAGGCCGAAGAATTATCAATCACGGTTGTTCCTTTTGCTGCAAACTTAGGCGCCCACTCAAGGGAAGTGCCACCCCCTGCCGAAAAGATAGCAACGTCCGGAGCAAGCGCTACGGCTGCATCCATGCCAATGATTGTATATAACTTACCCTTAAACTTTATGGATTGCCCTACCGATTTGGCAGAAGCTACTAAATACAATTCATCAAATGCTACCTGGCGCTCTTCCAGCACCTTCAAAACTTCCTGGCCCACTAAACCCGTGGCCCCTACTACCGCTAATTTCATTTTTCTATAATTAATTAAGAATTACAAAAATAGTATTTTTGGTAGCATGCGATGAAAAAAACATTCGTCATACTACCTATTATTTTTTCCCTTGCGGGTTATTCACAAGTTGCCGATAACTTTTCGGATGGCGACCTAACGAACAATCCTGTGTGGACACCTGACCTAACGGATAACTGGACTGTAATAAACAATCAATTGCGCTCCAATTCATCTGTGGCCAGCTCTTCATTTTACATTACAACTCCTTCCGCGAAAGCGATTAATGCCCAATGGGAGTTTTGGGTCAACCTGCAATTCAATACCAGCAGCGCCAACTATGCAGATGTTTATCTAACCTCGGAACTATCAAACTTAGCGAGTGGTGCGAACAACGGGTACTTTGTTCGCATTGGCGGCACACCGGATGAAATCAGTTTGTATAAAGTAACGGCTGGTGCTGTCTCCATTCTAATCAATGGAACCGATGGAATTACCAATAGCTCTAACAATACGTTGCGCATAAAAGTAATTCGCGATGAAAATAATCTTTGGACGCTGGAGCGTGACGCTACCGGAGGAACTGATTATACTTTAGAAGGAAACGCTACTGATAATACATTCACAACAAGCAATTTTTTCGGGATTAAAATTCTGCAATCAACGGCCGGTTTTTTCAATCGCCATTTCTTTGATGATATCTATGCAGGTGAAATTATTTTAGATTCAGAGCCGCCATTACTACAACAGCTTCAGGTACTATCAAATACTCAGCTTTCAGTTCTCTTCAACGAAAAAGTAACAACCTCTACAGCCCAGGATGTAAGTCATTACACGGCATCCAATGGATTGGGCAATCCCGCAACGGCTGTTTTGCAGGCAGATGAAAAGACTGTCATACTAACTTTCTCCCAATCATTTTCAAGCGGTATCACCCATCAACTCACCATAAGTGGTATTACTGATTTAACAGGAAATAGTGTTACATCGATCGTTCAGCCGTTTCTCTTTTTTCAATCACAACCTGTGAGTGGCAAGGATATTATAATAACCGAAATCTTTGCTGATCCAAGTCCTCAAGTGGGGTTGCCCGATGCAGAGTTTATTGAACTGTATAATCGCAGCAGCAATGCCATTGACTTAGCCGGATGGAAATTTTCGGATGGAAGTTCTATTGCAGTATTTCCCACAAAGATTGTGCTGCCTGGCGAATACTGGATTGTCTGTGCCAATGCAAACACTTCCCTTTTTACATCGTACGGAAATACGGTTGGCGTTCCAAACTTTCCAACGCTAAACAACAGCAGCGATGTGCTTACGCTACGAACTTCTACAAACCAAACCATCGATTCCGTTAGCTATGCATTGAGTTGGTATAAAGATATTGACAAGCAAGAAGGCGGCTGGACGTTGGAATTAATTGACATTAACAATCCGTGCGGAGAAGAAAATAACTGGGTGGCTTCGGAAGATGCAAAAGGAGGGACTCCCGGAAAGGTGAATTCCGTGAATGCGAATAAACCTGATCTTACAGGTCCGCGTTTGATTTCAATTGCTGCAATTCATTCTACAGAGTTACGATTAACCTTTGACGAAAAAATAGAAAAGCCGTTGACAGGAGTACTCTTTGAAATAAATCCCGTGCTAAGTGTTGCGCAAGCACAATTCATTTCTTCTTCCTTGCGGGAAGTTAAACTCAGTCTCTCGCAACCGCTCGCCCCCAAACAGCTCTATACGATTAAGGTGAAGAACCTTCGTGATTGTGCAGGCAATTTTATTCAACCTGATTTTAGTAAGCTTAGTTTCGCGTTGCCTGAATCAGCAGAAAAAGGGGATATACTCCTCAATGAAATTTTATTTAATCCCCGACCCGGTGGAGTTGATTTTGTAGAGATTGTCAATGCCTCCGATAAATTTATCAACCTGAAAAATTGGGCTCTTGCCAATCGTCCTGAAGAAGTTATTCTTAACAGTCGTGTTATAACATTACAAGATTTTATTCTTTCGCCTGGTTCGTTTTTGGTTTGCACTTCGGACGGTGCCATTCTTAAAAACCATTATCCCAGAGCGCGTGAAGAAAATTTTCTCAACACAACCATTCCATCCATGAATGACAATGCCAGCTCGATAGCCCTTGTTTCCCCGCAAGGGACATTGATGGATTATTTTATCTATGAAGCTAACTATCATACGCCTTTGCTAAAAGATAAAGAAGGGGTTTCGCTGGAACGGATTTCTTCATCAGCATTAAGCAACTCAACTAACTGGAAGTCGGCCAATGCTTCCGTTGGGTTTGCAACTCCGGGATATTTGAACTCTAATTCCCGACCGGAAAATTTTATAGATGAAAATGCCGTGCAAGTAATTCCTGAAATATTTTCACCCAATGTGCCGGGCCAGGATTTTGCTCAAATCAATTTTAAGTTCGACCGCAGCGGGTTAATAGCCCAGGTCAAAATAGTGGATCTTCAAGGCAGGGTGATTAAAGAGATTGCCAACAATGAAACACTTGCCCTGGATGGTTTCTACCGTTGGGATGGCGATCGCACCGAAGGCGATAAAGCCCGCAGGGGTTATTACTTTGTTTGGTTTGAAGTACTTGACCTGGATGGAACCGTAAAGACGTATAGGAAAAGAGTGGTTATTGGCCAATAGAAACTAAAATTCATTAATTTAGCTATTATATTATCCAAATTTATATTAAATTGGCTAATTAATTTACCGTTTTAATGAAAATTGACAGAGTTCTGGCAAATTCGGTGCTAAAGGAGATTGGCAAGAATAAAGTTATTGTTTTGGTAGGAGCCAGACGAGTGGGTAAAACTTTCCTATTAGACGAGATCGAGTCTGGTTATTCAGGAAAAGCTTTGCGGTTAAACGGTGACCTACCCGAGACTCATAAATTGCTTGGCTCACTCAACATTCAAACCTACAAGAGAATATTAGCTGACTCGAATCTCCTCATAATAGACGAAGCCCAGGTTGTACCTGAAATTGGCCGGATACTTAAAATTATTATCGATCATTTTAAACAGTTAACAATTATCGCCACTGGTTCTTCTGCATTTGATCTGTCCAACAAAATTGGTGAGCCACTTACAGGCAGGCAACTTACCTATCATTTATATCCGGTTTGGCAAGGTGAATTAAGCTTAATGGAATCCCCCCTTGAAACATCACGTAATCTTGCCGATCGATTGATATACGGAAGTTATCCGGAAGTAATCACTCTTTCAACTGATTCGGAAAGACGCAAATACCTGTTGGAATTGATTTCCTCTTATTTGCTTAAGGACATCCTGATTTATGACCATGTACGCAATTCACATAAATTAATGGAACTACTTCAGCTACTTGCGCATCAGGTTGGAAAAGAAGTTGCCCTGCAGGAATTAGGTCGCCAATTATCAATCAGTAAAGATACGGTTGCCAAATACCTGGATTTGTTAAGCAAGGTCTTTGTTATTTATAAGGTAGGGGCATACAGTTCTAACTTAAGAAAAGAAATCGTTAAATCATCAAAATGGTATTTTGTTGATAATGGAATCAGGAATGCGCTCATTAACAATTTTGGTTCATTGGAATTAAGAAATGATCATGGTATTCTTTGGGAGAATTACCTTATGATGGAGCGAATAAAGAACAACGGTTATAATCAAAAGAATGTACTTACCTATTTTTGGCGTACGTATGACCAGCAAGAAATTGATTTAATTGAAGCAAGCGATGAAAAGCTATCCGCATTTGAATTTAAGTGGAGCAACAAGAAGGTAAAACCACCTTTGTTTTTTGTAAAGAGTTACCCTGACTCAACATTTCAAGAAGTAAACCGGGATAACTATTTGGAATTTATAAACATGGGTGAGAGAAGGTGATTTGGATGTCTTTTCAATTGTTGAGATAGATCCATTAAGCCAATTGTCTAACTTATTTAACTGGCTCGATGCTATTTATTCCGTCATGAATATGTTCCAATACATTTTTTGTTTCACCCCATAGCCCGTATTTTTGCCCATCTTTTTAAAAACCTTAAAAAAGGACAGTTTTATGGCAAAATCGAAGAAAAAACCAGCCAAGCCAGCTAAAAAAGCATCAGCGAAAGCGAAACCAGCCAAGAAGGCCAAACCAGCCACGAAAGCAAAAAAAGCAGCCCCTAAGAAGGTAAAAAAAGTGGTTAAGAAGGCTGCCCCAAAAAAGGTGGTGGCTAAAAAAGTGGTAGTCAAAAAGGCTGAGCCTAAAAAAGCAGTCAAAAAGGAAGTAGTTAAACCTGCCTTAAAAAGGGCAGAGGCACCGGTTCCGGCTCCTAAAAAAGAGCATAAGCCAATTGCTCCGCCCATTAAGCTTTCCCCCTCCCAGCTAAATATATTCCCCATCATCAATAAAAGACCGATTGCCCATAAGCCTGCAAAAGCCGCAGCCGCTGATGACAAGACCCGCTATAGCGATGAGGAACTTAAGTGGTTCGAAAATTTGATCATCGGTAAGCTTAACAAGGC
>CAZNRJ010000085.1:0-3086 GCA_964574945.1 uncultured Ohtaekwangia sp.
TACAACACTTCCTGAATAACACTCATTTGATTATTTAATCGCGCGGCTGGAAGCATGTTCCCGATTTTATCCTGGAATGTGATCAATCCCGCTTTATCAGATTTTTTTATAGCAATGTTGGAAATCACCAACGTGGCATTAATCGCATAATCGAGCAAACTCATTCCCGCAAAGGGCATTTGCATCACCCGGCCTTTATCAATGAGCGAATAAACTTGCTGCGAACGCTCGTCCTGGAATTGATTAACCATCAATCGCGATTTACGTGCGGTAGCTTTCCAGTTTACAGTTCTGAAATCATCGCCCGACACATAGTCTTTAATGAGTTCAAACTCCTGGTTCTGACCGATGCGCCTGATCTTTTTTATTCCAGTTTCGGTAAGCCGGTGACTGATAGCCAGCAATTCGTACTTACGCATTTGCATGTACGATGGATAGACCGGCACAATTTTATCGTTTGAGAATCGGAATCTTCGGGCAATCAACTGCAACGGTGAGCTTGCCAGGATATTAACAGCCCCAAAAGAATATTCGCCTCGCTTTACGGGGCGAAATGTGTACTTAATTACTTTTTGATCGCCCGCACGTAACATGAGGTTGAATTCCAAATCCCTTCGTTGAAACTGATGCGGGATTTCATCAAATACCCTTACCGAAATAACAAACGAGTAAAAATTTTCAAGGTAAATGGAGATTTCATTTTCATCGCCATTCGAAAGTTTATCGGCTACAATCCGTTCACCCCGCATGCCTCGATTGGCGCGGAACAACAAAATCAAATCCGTTGCCAACGCACAGAATAAAAGAAAGGTGAGAATTTTTGGAATAAAGTATCCGCCACCAAAAACAAAAGTTATGATGAATACCGTAACTACTAATCCCACGCATAGAAAAAGCCGGTTACCTAAATATAGTTGACGGATGATTTTCACTATCGTGGAACTTCTATTTTATCAATGAGTTGTTTCACTACTTCGTCTGCCGAAATCCCTTCCATTTCTTTTTCGGGACTTAGAATAATGCGGTGACGCAGCACAGGAAGTGCAATGAATTTAATGTCTTCCGGACTCACAAAATCGCGGCCGTTAATCATGGCGTATGCTTTTGCTCCCATCAAAATGGAAATGGAAGCCCGGGGCGATGCCCCTAAAAACAGCATCGGGTTGTTGCGTGTTTCCTGGATTATTTGAGCAATGTATTGAAGCAGATTTTTTTCAATATGCACGTGGTGGGCAAACTGACGAAACCCGTGAACCTGATCTGCGGAAAGCAACGGGCTAACTTCTGAAATTGCCTGCAATCCCCTGCGCTCATGATGACGCGTTATAATATCGATCTCTTCTTCATGCGTGGGATAATTGACAACAATTTTAAAGAGGAAGCGATCCAATTGCGCTTCCGGCAAACGATATGTTCCTTCTTGTTCTATGGGGTTTTGAGTAGCCAACACCATGTATGGGCTTTTCATTTTGTGTGTGTAGCCATCCACCGTAACCTGTCGTTCTTCCATTACTTCAAACAAGGCGGCTTGTGTTTTTGCAGGGGCGCGATTGATCTCATCAATCAACACAATGTTTGAAAAAATAGGACCGGCCTTAAATTCAAACTCTGAAGTTTTTAAATTATAAACAGAAGTTCCCAACACATCCGAAGGCATAAGATCGGGTGTAAACTGGATTCTTGAAAAATCGACTGAGATTATTTTAGCCAGCAGTTTGGCAGTAAGGGTTTTTGCTACACCCGGCACGCCTTCAATCAGCACATGGCCATCCGCAAGAATGGATGTAATCAATAAGTCCAACATGGTTTGCTGGCCCACAATTACTTTTCCTATTTCATCTTTTATTTTTTTTACCTGTTCGGTGAGGGCTGTTAAGTCAACACGGTTTTGAAATATATTTTCTTCCATAGTAATAGTTATTTCTTTTGATGAAAATTTTCGATCAGTTCGTTTAGTCGAGTTAATTCAGTAGATGATATTTTTTCTTGTGTTGTAATATGGTTTATCATATTCAATAGTTCGCGTAAGGTTTTTTCAGGCACTCCCGATTTTTTTGAAAGCAAAATAAGATACGCTTCGTCTCTATTGTTTGTGCCAATGAAGTATGTTGAATGGATTTGGTCAAGAAAGAACTGGATTTTCTTCTCTGCAATATTTTTATGATCTGCCCGCTGGTAATATAAGTTGCCGATCGTGCCAACGAATTCCAGCGTTGTGTTTGCTAACGGGTTAATAATTGGAATGATGCGTTGCTTGCGCTTAGCTTCAAATACTATAAATAAAAGTATGCTGATAAGTGTGAGATAGTAAGCCCAACGCAAGGGTTCTGTTGTCAGGATAAATCGCAGGGGAGTGGCGACTTCCATACGACCGAGGTGATAAAACTCTGTCCAGTAAGTATCTTTTTGGGGAAGGTACGAAAGCGAAGTGGAGGCAAACTCATGGTTATTGTTATCCAGCAGGTGGATGTTAGTAAAAACCATAGGAGTACAATTTAAAATGATTTCACCAAGTCCTTTTTTTATTCGTACAGATACGGGTTGATAAAAATCGTTTTTAGAAATTACCGTGGCTTTCACAGAATCAATGTCGCTAAAGTAATTGTGGATGTTAGCTCGTTTAAATCGAAACTGTCGGGTGGTGTCCATCACTCGTGACACGAAATGCAGAGATGCAGAATCATTTTGAATAAATGCTTTTGAGCCCAGAAAAAAAGAATCGCCAGTTGCCAACCCCAAGGTGTCGGCAAAAGCTCCATAATAATTATTGGCAGAGATGAACAGTGTGCCGCCCTGTTCTGCATAATTCAATAACATTTCAGTATCTTCTTTGCCTGGTGAAAACCTTCCGCTTAAAATGAAAATATTTTGGTGCGATTGGAGCGAGTCCTTTAGTTCGTAAAGCGTTTGATATGAATTGCGCACTTTGTTTTTAACAACCGAAGGCAACAATTGATTTAGGGCATACGTGCCGTAAGGATTTTTATCTTCGTGCGAAAAAGTTACAGTCCAGTCGTATTGCTTAGATTTGGAAAGCATAAGGATTACCAGCAAGGCTGCCAATATTCCAAGATAGGTTAGATATC
>CAZNRJ010000085.1:3096-12196 GCA_964574945.1 uncultured Ohtaekwangia sp.
TTACACTTTTTCTTTCCAAAAAGTAAAAGTTCCTTTTACTTTTTGAAATTGAGTTTCATTGATTGCGAAGTTTCCATACCAGGCGTAATCAAAATAGAAACTTAATTCATTTAATCCGGTTTTAATTTCTCCGGTAGTAAGTTCTTCTACATAATCGTGATTGGTTTTGCCCGGCTTAAAATCAATCAGGTGCTTATCGGAAAGAATTTTCAGTGCATGCAAAAACACTAAGCGCGTGGCAAGCCTGTATTCTTTCTTCTCCGTTGCCTCTTTAATCAATGCATCAAAATCCATTTCATGAATGTTTTCATGAAACACCCGGTAGTTTTGCTTTCCTGAATCAGCCCCTGAATAGAATATTTTAAACGCATTTACTTTCAGTAACATCATGATTACCACAATGCTTATAATAATGGCAAGTAAATACATGAGGAAACGACCTAAATCTGTAGTGGTAGCTTTTTCGAAAAGGGTTGAGAAAAGCCAGCGTAGTAAACGCTTAAACCGATCCCATAGCGATTCTGCAACGGTGGGTGGCTGCGTATAGGTAAGATCGGGGTCGGCTTTTAATTTTTCAACATCCGCAGGTGAGAACTTTCTTACTTCAATGTGAGTAGTATCTGCTGCACCCGAAAATTCCCTCTCGTCATCTTCATAAAACTCAGCACTAAAGGCAGTACTATCCTTCACTGTCTTGTAGGCGCTTGTGTCGGTAATTACAGGGTTTGCTTTTTGAGCTACACCCATGCTTACGGTTAGTAAAAGAAGAAATGAAAACAGATACTTAGGCAAAGTGAATTGAATGGTTAATATGTTTCATCAGGTCTGTTTGGATCAACACCGGGTTGGCCAATCGTTTCAATCTGACTCATCAGACCTCGTGCCTCTTTTAGCTCCACCAAATTAAAATACTGAAAAGCGATGCCCACATGTGGCAGCGAATAAAGAAGCATCTGTACCATGTAATACAATGTAAAACATACCACTGTAATGGTGACCATGGTAGTAGACATTTCAAACGGACTTCCCGTTGAAACCGTATGCAAAGAAGCGGTGAAGACGATGATATAATACGGCATCAGAAAAATATAGGAGGAAATACCCGTGATCATCTGTAAAATAAAAAGTAATCCGAATGTGCTCCACCACTTTCCATTGTTTACAAGGCGGTACGATCGAAGCATCGCAGCAATAAAAGATTTTTTTTCATGGGTTTGTATGAAAAATGTCAGCGACACACTGATAATCAGGTAGAATAAGCCCACAAAGAGAAATATCGCTCCAAAGAAAATGAGAAAGGGAGAAATAGCACCCAGTATAACCATTGGGATGACGAGCAGGATAACGACAACAATGTAGGCAAGGAAAAACAAGATCGTTGTGCCTGCATAATCCCAAAAGGTAATCCGAACCCGGTCCCACACTTCCTGCACTTCAATTTTATTGGTGCGCTTTTCTACATACAGGTTAATGTAGCAGTTGATGGTTGCAATGGTGACCACAAAACTGATAAAGAAGAAAATTAGCATGGCCAGAATTTGAACCCAAAAACTAACGGTGAGAAAGTATTCACCCAATGCTTCTGCATCCCCTGCCTGTGATTGTAAAGATTGCGATAGCGTTAGAAACTCGCCCATGAAAGAGCCTATCAACAAACTGGCAACAAGCACGGAAGGCCCGGAAATGTATAATATACTCTTGCCAAGCGACTTGAAGTTTTGCCGTAGAAATTCAAAGGTGGAATTCAGTTTTCGGCTGAAGTCGCGCGTTTGTTGAAATTCAATTACTTTAAATTCTTCCATTTCGTTTTAGTTGAATTGGGTAAAGCACAAAATAGTAAATCATAAGAAATGCCGATAGTGCAATGATCAGCATTTTAATACTCCAATGCATAAAGGCATAGCGGGTGATAAATGATTCAATAAATCCGGCCATAATGAAAAAAGGAACTAACCCCACAACAATTTTTAATCCTCTTATGGATCCCATCTTAAAAGAAGCTAACCGCGAGTAGGTGCCCGGAAATAACAAGCTGTTGCCCATCACAAATCCGGCAGCGGCAGCAATTACAATGGAGGTTAATTCAATAGTGCCGTGCAGCATGATTACCGGCAGCCCTTGCGAAAGTTGATTTTCATTATAAAAGAACATCATAAATGTGCCTACCATCAATGCATTATAAAATAAATAGAGGCCGGTGCCCAGCGATGCAAATATTCCAAAAATGAAAACCCGGAATGACACCATTATATTATTAAGCGTGATTTGAAAGAACATATCCATCTCACCATTTGAGGCGTAAACTTTTGTAGGATTTCCATTCTTAATGTTTTCCAGCGTCATGTTTACATACCCATCGCCTAAAACCAACCGAACAAACGTATCGTCATACGCTGTCGATACCGCACCAATGATAGCCGCCACTGCAAAAATGATAAAGGCATAAAGCAATTGCTTTCGCACTGAATAAAGAACAGCCGGCACTTCTATTTTCCAAAAGAGAATAAACCGGTTCTTTTCTTCCTTTTTATTTTTATAGATCTCGCCATGTATTTTACCGGCTAATGAATTTAAGTATTGCGTGGTGCGACTGGTTGGGTATTGGGTGCGTGAAAAAGAAAGGTCGTCCGTGATTTGAATAAACAACTCCGCCAGTTTGTCGGGCGGGGCTTGCTGTTGGTTTTTTACCAGCTTTTCAAACTCTTCCCAACGAGGTTTATTAATTTTTACAAATGAAGATTCGCGCATAAAAAAGAAAGTTGGAAGATAAGGGTTGCTCCATTTCCCTCCAACTTCATCAAAATAAATAAAGTGCCAACTAACAGTTTCTCAAAATCTGTTTGCTAAAAAAACTTTCTATTTGCTTCCTTTAGCTACCTGCTCAACTTTGTTCCACACGCGCCATACGTTTTTATAACAGATTTTAGCGATGTCTTCCTCAGTATATCCTCGCTTAAGAAGTGTATAAATCAGGTTCGGATAGGTGGAAACATCTTCGAGCCCGGCAGGCAAATCTCCATCTACTCCATCAAAGTCGGAGCCAATACCCACATGGTCGATGCCGGCAAGTTTCACCACATGATCAATGTGATTAGCTACCATGTTAATATCACTTTTTAAAGAAGGATTGTCTTTTTTGAATTGCTCAATAATAGGTTTGGCCGCAGGGTCAGCTAAGGTTAGTCCTTTTTCAGTTAATACAGTATTCAATTTTTCGCGATTGACTTTATTTCTATTCACCACAGCGGAATCTAAAAAAGCATTGTAGTAGTTGATCATCATCACACCTCCATTTTCGCCTAATTTTTTAATCATCTCATCGGTCATGTCGCGCCTGACGGTTGGTGCAAAAGCCCGGCACGATGAATGCGAAGCAATGCAGGGAACCTTTGTAAGCTTCATTACCTGGTAAAATGTGCTATCATCCACGTGCGAAATGTCTACCATAATTCCAACCCGGTTCATCTCGGCAACCACTTCTCTTCCAAAAGGACTCAGGCCATTCCAGGTGCGGGTAGTGTCGCCCGATGAATCACAGATTTGATTGTCTTTGCTGTGTGTGAGAGTAATGTATCTAATACCGCGATCATAAAAATATTTCACGTTGGCTAAATCGTTTCCTATAGGAGCGCCATTTTCCATACCCATTGGCAAGGAAATTTTTCCGGCTTTGAAGTTTGTTTCCACTTCGGATGGAGTATTGGCCAATGCAAATTTGTCGGGGAATAAAGAGACAATCGCTTGTACATTGTCAATCAATGAATCGGCAAATGTTTTCCCCGAGTCATTTTGTTTTTGGTAGCTGGAGGGAATATAAATTGACATGAACGGGGAATTGAGCCCGCCTTTTATGGAGCGTTCGTAGTCAAATTCGCCTCCACTGTCTGACATCACGATTGATTTTGTTTCTTCCGTAAGTACAATTTTCTTTTCCTTTAGCCTTTCGGGAAAATCAACATGGCCGTCTGCAATAATGAATTTATGCGCCAGCTCATCCGCGTAAGCGCGCAATTCTTCATCATTCATGCTATCCATTCGTTTTCTTTCAGAACAACTTATAAGGATGATGCTGGTTAGTAAAGCAAGCAAGGCAGCGTTTAGTTTCATCAATAAAAAGATTAGGTTTTAGAGAAACGAAAGTTACGCATTAATCAGAATCATTTACTTTTGCTTTTAGCAAAGGTTATTCTAAAGGGAAAGCGGCACATGCAAACGATCCAGGTACGAACAACACAAAATGTATTTATCCATTATCCGTTGGCAAGCGTGGGCGACCGGATTTTGGCCTTCTTGCTCGATCAATTAATCCTGGTTGTTTTTGCTATTGCCGTTGGCTTGCTGTTAATCTACAGTAAAATAGAATCGTATTGGGTTTGGATTTTATTGCTCGGCCTTCCCTGGCTTTTGTATGCGCTTCTCTTTGAAATCTTTATGGATGGACAAACTCCCGGTAAGCGGGTGCTGAACATTAAAGTGATTCGGTTGAATGGCACACCTGCTTCCATTGGCGATTATGTTTTGCGCTGGATATTTGCCTTAATCGATTTGAAAATTTTAAGTGGCGCCATTGCCGTTATATTAATTGCAGCCGGTGGCAAAGGGCAACGCCTGGGCGATATGGTAGCCGGCACTTCGGTGATTAAACAAGTGGAGCAAAAAGAGATAACCGCACAGGAAGTTTTTGTTGTGGCAGATGCGGAATATCAACCTGTGTTTGCACAAGCGATCCAACTAAATGAAAACGACATTAATGTGATTCAACGCGCATTGGAAGTCAACCGCGATTTGGGAAATTCAAAACCTATGCTGGCCGTTACAGAAAAACTCAGAGCCCAACTCGGAATTCAAACGGATATGCCCCCCGTAAAACTTCTCTATACGCTTATCAAAGATTTCAATCATCTTACCTCGCGATGAGCGACCTGACTAAAATTACACGGGCTCAACTTGCTTTGCGAAATGGCCAGGACAAACCCGAAATCTGGATTGCTTATCAGGGATTGGTGTATGATGTAACACATTCGCGCCTTTGGCGAAACGGAAAACATTATGAACATTGGGCTGGGCAAGACTTAACAGACGAATTGAAGGACGCACCCCATACCGAACAGGTTTTTGAAAAACTTACCGTAATTGGAATATTGCAAGTGCTGACATAATCAGGTCTTTCCGTAAATTACATCGTTTAAAAAATCTAACTACCATAGATGATTATTGTTGCAGACAGCGGAGGTTCTAAAATTGATTGGCGGCTCTTGAAAAAAGACGGAACCATCGGGCAGGCAAACAGCCCGGGATTTAATCCATACTACCAACCGTTACAAGATCTCGATACCATTCTCACCCAGCACCTGGTGCCAGCCGTGCATGAACCTGTTGAAAAAATATTTTACTACGGCACGGGCGTTTCGTCAGAAAAAAATCAACTCGTTATACAAGAGGCTTTTGCAAAGTACTGGCCGAAGGCACACATAGAAATTGGTTGGGATTTGTTGGCTGCCGCACGCGCTTTGTGCGGAAGAGAACCGGGCATTGCGTGCATTTTAGGAACCGGTTCCAACTCTTGTTTATACGATGGCGAAAAAATAATTGACAACGTGGCCAACTTAGGTTGGATATTGGCAGACGAAGGATCGGGGACCTATATCGGTAAAAAATTTATTTTTGATTACTTCCGTAACGAAATGCCGGATTCATTGGCTAAACAATTCAAGGCTCGCTTTCCATGGAGCCGCGAGGAAGTATTGGAGAAAGTTTACCAGGGAGAGAAGCCGGGCGCATTTTTAGCCAGCTTTGCCAGGTTTATATTTCAACACCTGAAAGAACCCTATTGTTACAAGCTGATATACGACAGCTTTGCGGATTTTTACCAGAACAATGTGATGAAGTACGATAACTACCAGAACATCAAAGTTCACTTTACAGGATCAATTTCCTTTTACTTTAGCGATGTGCTGCGCCAGGTTGCCAACGATAAAGGGATCACCGTAAAAAATATTCTGGAAGGCCCCATTGCCGGGTTAACCTTATACCATAAGAAAGACCTTTAATTCAATTGACAGTTTACAACTGACAATTGACAATTTGATTTTCATTGTCCATTTTCAACTGTCAATTATTCAATTTTGAGTCGTGCACCAAATAGAGCCCTTTTCCAATTGGCTAACGTATTACGATTCATCGCGCGATGAAAACTCGCCTTTTTTTGGTAAGGAATACAACTTCGATTTGTATTCAGAAACTGTTTACGGATACTATATTGACCCTGCCTGGGACTCGTTTGGATCGGAGACCTTGTATCTTAAAACATTGTATGCCGATTATGAAGAAGGTTTTGTAATCCTTGAATTTATTGGCGAATGGAATGATACAATTAACAACGATATCATGACATTAAAGCGCGACTTTTTGGAAATGCTGATGATAAAAGGAATTAATAAATTTATTTTAATCGGTGAAAACATTTTTAATTTTCATGGCTCCGATGATCTGTACTATGAGGAATGGTTTGAAGAAGTAGAAGAGGCCTGCCTGCCGGACAGGCAGGGCTGGATTGCTGCCGTATGCTTCCCTGATTTCATTCAGCAAGAGTTGAGAAAATATAGAATTGATTCTTACATCAATATGGGTGGCACGCTGCAGATTAATCAGTGGCGCACACTTCACCCGCTCAGGTTTTATGAGGTGGTGAAACAACTTATCCAGCGAAGGTTAAATTAGAAAGGATTAAATCATTAGTGAAAAGTAACTACCACCTGGACTTACACAAAACACAAGCGAAAAAAATATTAAAAAATTGATAGTTGGGCATGACCAACCGGGACATCGGCCGGCACTAAAAATTGTCTTTTTGATTTTACCTCTAAGCAAAGAACACGGGTTCGTTGCAGCTTCCCTTTTTTAAACCACCGCCCGTTCAAATCAAAAACGCTCCCTTCCGGGATGTCAGATAGCAAAGTAGTTTTGGCTGCGCGCGGATCGTGCTTGCGCAATAATTTAGTTAGCTGCGTATCTGAATAGGTGGATGCTTTTGGATTTGCCATGTGCTTCTGGAGCATCGAAAGAATCTCCGCAGGAAAAATCCCCGGGCTTAACATCGGTGCGAACAATTCCTGGAAAGCTTTTTTCCATTCCGTTCCGTGGGCCTCCGCCCGAAAGCCAAACTTCTGATGCACATGAAGGTGAGCTACTTCGTGGATGTAAGTGATCAAAAATTCGTACGGATGCAAGTCTTTGTTTACTGTAATCTTTGGGGTGTGCCCATGCCGGCAGGTAAAGTCACCCGATTTAGAAACCCTTTTTTTGCTAAGTGCAAAATGAAACGGTTTTTGTTCCCACAGTTGAACACAATACTCCAGCGAGGGTGCAGGTAGCTGCTGCTGAAGTTGATCGCGGATGGAGAGAGTTTGCAAAGCGAAGGCAAAATAAAAAAGGCTTTAGATTTCTAAAGCCTCTTTACCATAATCTTTTAAAAGATTACTTGATAGAATCCAAAGATTCAACAGATGTTGTATCCAGGACTGCTTCAGTAACCACGGTTACAGAGTCAATAGTAGCAGCAGCTTCTTCTTTTTTAGCGCCACATGCAACCATAGCTATCGCAAAGCCAAATACGATAAGAGATGCAATAATTTTTTTCATAGTTAATAGGTTTTTTTGAATTTGGTTGCAAAGGTAAAAGGATAGCTCAGATTAACCTCAGGAAGTAAGAAAAAATCCCATTTATCACAATTATCGTCCAGTGATCAGCGCTATTAACCTTTGTATTTGAGTTCAGCAAACGTTTGCTGAGTTACTTCTTGCGGAAGAATAGCCGCACAGGCACACCCTCAAATACAAATTTATCGCGAATCTTATTTTCCAGGAACCGTACATACGATGGTTGAATGTACTGGGGCAGGTTGCAAAAGAAGGCAAACGCAGGAGACTTGCCGGGTACCTGGGTTATGTACTTTATCTGAATGTGTTTTCCTTTTATAGCGGCCGGTGGGTAATGGACAATTTCGGGCAGCATTGAATCATTAAGGGTGGAAGTCGGAATGCGTTTGGTTTTATTTTCGTAAACCTGCACGGCTTTTTCAATAACCTGAAAGATGCGCTGCTTGGTAAGCACCGATGCAAAAACGTAGGGGATGTAATCGATAGGGGCCAGTTTTTCCTGCATCTCCTTTTTGAACTTATCCGCTGTTTGGGTGTCTTTTTCAATAAGGTCCCATTTGTTAACCATAATGACAATTCCCTTATTTTGCTTGTGCGCAAGTACAATAATGTTTACATCCTGCGATTCCAACCCGCGCTCGGCATCGATTACCACAATGCACACATCGCTTTCTTCCAATGCACGCAATGATCTTAATACAGAATAGAACTCAACATCTTCAGTTACTTTACTTTTCTTCCTGATACCGGCTGTATCAATCAGGATAAAATCATTGCCATACATTTTGTAACGCGAGTGAATGGCATCGCGCGTGGTGCCGGCCTCATCAGTAACAATACTGCGCTCAATGCCTAACAACACATTTAAAAAGGATGACTTGCCCACATTGGGTCTTCCTAAAATTGCAATCTTAGGAATTCCCGCATCGGGGTCTTCGATTCCTTCATCAGGAAACACCTTTACCAATTCGTCCAGCAACTCACCCGTGCCGGAGCCATTTTCAGCAGACATCGTATAAACTTCTCCCATGCCCAACTCATAAAACTCGTTTGCTTCAGCAGTTTTGTTGGGAGTATCCGCTTTGTTAGCGGCTAAAAACACCGGCTTTTTAGACCTGCGGATGATCTGGGCAAATTCTTTATCGTAGCCGGTTAACCCCACTTTGCAATCCACCATAAAAATTACAGCCGAGCATTCATCCAATGCCAGCTCAACCTGCTTTCTTATTTGCGATTCAAATTTATCGTCCGATCCGGTTACATATCCCCCGGTATCAATTACTGTAAAAAAACGGCCGCACCATTCTGCATATCCATAGTGGCGATCTCTGGTTACCCCAGAAACATTATCCATAATCGCCTGACGCTTCTCGATTAAGCGATTAAAAAATGTTGACTTGCCTACATTTGGTCTGCCTACTATTGCTACAATATTTGCCAT
>CAZNRJ010000086.1:0-1185 GCA_964574945.1 uncultured Ohtaekwangia sp.
AATAGGTTTTAATTAGGTGTCCCGCATCTCTGAGATGTAGGACATCTATTTGTTGGATATCTATGGTTAAACGAAAAATGCAAAATAACCCACTCATCGACTAATGGTTGACTCTTACTATTCTTTTGTTGTGATTTGCCGCTATGAAAAAAATGTTTCCTTTAATACTTTTCATTTCTACGGTTTCCTTCGCCCAGGAAATCACCGTGAAGGGTAAGGTGGCCGATGTCATTCGCGGCAAGCTGATCAAATCAAAAATTGTTTATAAGAGTTATCCTACCGGTAGCATTTCACAAACATTTAACGACAGTACATTTACATTTGGAATTTTTGGGTCGTCAAAATACCAGATAACGGCTGAGGCAGAAGGTTACATGCCCCGTACCATTATTGTTGACCCTAAAGAAGCAATAAACAATGTGATTAACCGCAACATTGAATTAACCTCGTTGGGCGGAACCATCGTGCTGAATCATTTGATCTTTACCATTGGTCGTGCTACTATAAATCCACAGTCGTTTGGCGAACTGGATGAGGTAGTTGCCATGATGAAGGAGAATACCAAAGTGGTAATTCAATTGGAAGGTCATACAGACAATCAGGGGAATGCCGAAGCAAACCTAAAACTCTCGCAGCAACGGGTAGATGCCGTTCAAAAATACATTACTTCAAAAGGGGTGGCGAAGAACAGGGTGAAGACAAAAGCGTTTGGCGGAAGCCAGCCTTTAGCAACTGAAAACACGGAAGAAGCCCGTGCAAAGAACAGGCGGGTTGAAATGCGGGTGTTGAAGGATTAGAAATTCAAGACTCCAGATTTAAAATGAGTTGGTCTCTTACTATTAAATCTGGAGTCTTGAACTTAGAATCTTGAATTTCTATTTTTTTACATCACCTATCTTTTTGTTGAGCGACTCGTTTCCGGTCTTCAGCTTTCCGTTTACATCCAACTCGATAATTTCATAGCCTAATTTTTCCAAGCCTGGCAAAATACTCACTTTGTCACCCACCAATAGAATATTTGATGTTGCGGGCTTAATCCATTTACCGGCAACCTGATCAATTTCTTTTTTAGTAATGTTTGCCAGGATTTTGTTTTGTTCATCCACATAGTTTGCAGGCAAGTCATACTCTAAAATCCGGCCAATGAATCCTGCTTTTTGAAAACCGGTTTCATAAAGCAATGCA
>CAZNRJ010000086.1:1195-1699 GCA_964574945.1 uncultured Ohtaekwangia sp.
ATGCATCGCGCTGCCCGAGCGCACTTTTCATAAACGTGATCTCCTCATCGGTAATACCCTTCTTTGAATAATCGTTAAGTTCTTTCATCACTTCAACCAATGCACTGTCGGTTGCGTTGGCGCGGATGCCAGAGCTGAACGAAAATGAGCCCGTGTATTTATCGCCTGAAAACCCGGAGCGCGCACCATACGTCCAGCCTTTGTCTTCGCGCAGGTTCAAGTTCAATCGGCTGTTGAAAGCACCGCCCAGTGCATAGTTGGTAAGCATGGCTCTGTAATACTCCCCGGTCGCATCAAACTTTAACCCGGTAACAGCACCTACACGAAACTCAGTCTGGGCAGCTTTGGGAACATCCACCAGGTAAATCCTTGTTTTATCAACAGCCGGAATTGCCGGTATGGAAGGAAGTTTAATTTCCTTGTTCGGTAACTTCTTCAGGAAATCAAGTTTAGCCAGGATTTCTTTTTCGGTAACATCCCCCACAACAACTAACCGTGCATTTT
>CAZNRJ010000086.1:1709-3608 GCA_964574945.1 uncultured Ohtaekwangia sp.
GGTTTTTTACCGTGTATTCGGTACCGGCTTGACTTAACCCTAAAATGGTGGTTCCGTAATTCATCATATCAAACACATTGGAAGCGATTGCTGCCGGTTGCGATTTACTTTGCTTAAATCCTTCAATGGATTGTTTCTGGATGCGGTCAAAAGCACTCTGTGTAAACTTTGGATTTAACAGGCGCTCTTCAAACAAGGACAATGTTTTGTCTAAATGTTTTTTTAATGTCTGAATCCTGAACGTGATTTCATCAAAGCTGCTGCTCACCGAAACCGAACTTCCGATTTTTTGAAGTTCAGCTTGCATTTGCTCACCTGTATAATTCTTCGTGTCTTCATTCATCATGGAAGCGAACATGCGTGCCAATCCAATTTTTGAAGTATCTCTTGCTTGTAAGATGTGGCCACCCGGAATGGAGAATGAAATTGTCACTACCGGTAGTTCAGTACTTTGTGTGCCGATCGTTTTTATTCCATTGTCTAAATTCTTTTTCCAGAAAGCAGGAACCTGCACTACGGGGTTAGGACCATTACCTGGCAATTTGCTGCGGTCGAAAGAGTCCTTTGCTTTATTATATGTCAGGCCTTCATAGCCATAGCTTGGAGCTTTGTAATTTGATTCATCGATTTTGTAATTCTCAGCCGCAACAATATTAGTTTCCTGCCCTTTTGGAACTACACTTAAAATCACCGCTGCTTTTCCTTTGATGTATTTTTCATACACACGCTGAACGTCTTGTTTGGTTACTTTTGAATAACGATCTAATTCTTTCCCAATTTGATTAGGATTGCCCGTAAAGGTTTGATAGTAGGCGAGCTGTGTTACTTTACCGGCTACGCTTTGTAATCCATTAATGTACTGTGCTTCAAAAGCCCCTTTAAATTTTTCGATGTCTTCATCCGTTACACCACGTTTATCAAAAGCACCCAATGCTTCGTCAATCAGTTTTTTAGAATCGGCAAGCGAAGTGCCGGGTGCCGGAACTAACCCTAAACGCATGATGCCCGCCAACTCACTTCCATTACTAAAGGCAAATGCATTTAACGCTTTTTGATTCTTAACAATCTCCTGATAAAAAATTGAATTCTTTCCCTGGCCTAAAATCTCAGCCAAACAACTAAGTGCGGGTTCATCGGCATCAAAAGCAGGTACGGTAGGGTAGGTGATTACCAATTGGGGAACGCGTGCGTAATTGTCAACTAATGTAACGTACCTGTTTTCGGTAACTACAGGAGCCGGTAATTTCATGTTTTGAACATCCGGTCCTTTTGGAATAGAGCCGAAATATTTTTCAACCATCTTTAATGCATCTGCAGGTTTTACATCGCCACCTATTGTTAAGGTTGCATTGTTGGGGCCGTACCAACGCAAAAAGAAATTCTTTAAATCATTCACGTTCACACGATCCAAATCTTCCAAATAACCAATGGTTAACCAAGAGTAGGGGTGGCCATAGGGATAAAGATTTTTGTTGATCATTTGAGTTACTAACCCATAAGGACGATTGTCATAATTTTGACCGCGTTCATTCTTCACCGTTTCACGCTGGATTTCAAATTTCTTTTGGGTAACGGCATCCAAAAGAAACCCCATCCGATCGGCTTCCAGCCACAGCATTTTTTCCAATTGATTGTTGGGCACTGTTTCGTAATAGTTTGTACGGTCAGTATTGGTGCTGCCATTTAACGTTCCTCCGGCCTCGGTTACAATTTTAAAATGTTGCTCATCGCCTACGTTATCACTTCCCTGAAACATCATGTGTTCGAAGAAGTGAGCAAATCCTGATTTGCCGATTTCTTCGCGGGCAGAACCAACATGGTAGGTAACATCTACACGCACAACCGGATCGCTATGATCTTCATGTACAACAACAGTAAGTCCGTTTGGAAGAACATACT
>CAZNRJ010000086.1:3618-3994 GCA_964574945.1 uncultured Ohtaekwangia sp.
TCCCTTTTGAGTAACCTTTTCGATTAATTTGGTTTGAGCCTGCCCGCTTAAAACAAGGACAGCCAATCCTGCTGACATCAGTATTCTTTTCATGAACAATTATTTGGTTTGAATTTGAATTTATAGTGTGCTGTTTGATTCACAATCTTCAAGCCACACTATTAAACACGGTAATATACTTTGATTAATTTCTTGTGACAACAAGATTTATTTGAAGGCTTACAATACCCCATCTGGCGGGGTCTCGATCATTTTATGGTGTGAGAGTCTTCGGAAGATTTCAGCGCTGGGACGTTTTGTCCGGATTTTGGTTTCAATATCACATTCATATAATCCAAACCGCATGGAAGGCCCCAGGTTCCATTCGAAATTGTCC
>CAZNRJ010000086.1:4004-10179 GCA_964574945.1 uncultured Ohtaekwangia sp.
GCTCCACCAGAAATAGCCCTGAATCTCGATTCCATCCTGAAGCGCCTGATGAAGAATTTTTGCGTAGTCAACAATAGCTTGTTGGCGTAACACATCTGTAGAATCGCACACGCCACTTTCAGTAATGATGATGGGTTTTTTGTATTTATTCCAATAGCGATCGATGCACGTGCGCAATCCTTCCGGATGATATTCCCACATATCGTCATGGGCCTTTCCTAACCTGGTAAGTTTATCAGGCGAGTTCATGTAAGTAATCGGCATGGGATCGTGCGAAACGCGCGCATAGTAACTCATCCCAAAAAAATCTACATTTTCGAAATGCCGGGGTATCCATTCCATAAACCACCAATCGCTTAGCCGTTCAGGAAACCAACCCAACATATTTTCTGAAGTAAATACTATTGCGTTGTGCGAGATGCCTACAGGTTGATGCGGATACTTTGCTTTTATGTACGCATAGATTTCGTCATGAGCCCGCCCCATGTTTTTAACAACGGTAGCTGCTTTTACAGGATTGTTTTTGAACGGGGGGAAGAACCCCGTGAGCCAGCCATTGGTAGCATATACATTGGGTTCGTTGAACGTATTCCATAGCGTAACATCTTCAGCAAACGCATCGATTGTTTTTTTGGCAAAGTCGATCCACCAATGAATGTTTTCTTCTTTCTCCCAACTGCCCTGATGTGCAAACCAAAGCGGGTTTGTAAAATGATGGAGCACCATCATAATTTTAACACCTCTCGTCTTTAAATCTTTTAAGAAAGCTTTGTAATGCGAAACTGTTTCCTGATGTAAAGCCCCGAAGGGTTCGCGCTGCAATTTACTCCACATCAACCCCATGCGATAGTAGGGGGCGAGCGAAGAAATAATCTCTGCATCTTCCTCTAATCGTAATTCATGATCGGTGGTGCGATCGAAAATGTATCCGTCTTTTGATTGTACTCCCTGCCAGTCGTGTTCAAAGGCAGTCTCGATTTGAGCGGCTGCTGTGCTGGTTCCAAAAATAAAGTCTTTGGGAAAGACGTACTGCATTTATTTCATCTTCGAAGAAATGAAAGGTCTGGTTACAATATTGACTTTTGAATTGTCAGGGTGATCTTGATCAGGTTGTTTTGAATCTCGGGCAATAGAAGATTGTTCGATCTCCCACGCATTCCAATACTCTGTTAACTGCGCAAGGTCTTCTTCAATGCAAGGGAATTGATTTGATATAGACCTGGGAACATGCGGAGTCATTCCTTTAGTCAAGCTATAACTACTCAATCCACCCGACCATTCAAAATGCCCGGGATCGTAAAGCGTGTGCCATCTTCCGCCCCAGCGCAAGCCAAGTTGTTCACCTATCGTTCCAATCTTTTTCCAAAGCCTTGCATTATCCCATTGTGCAACCGAATCAATTACGGGCACTACATCAACTGCCAGTCCATATTGATGTTTGGAATGGCCACCTGTTGCGCGGGTATATTTTTTACCCATGGATTTATATTCATTTTGTTTTGCTACCGTACGAAACGATTCCACAATGGCCAACTCAATTCCTTTTGCCTTACAAATGGCAATCAGCTTATTCACTTTTTCAAGAAAGTAAGGATGCAACGCATCCAAATCTGTGATCATGGGTAAGCTTCCACGATCCTTTCCATACGTATAATTTTCTACGGTTTCCCAGTTCCTCCAATCTTCAACTTTCGTGATTACCTGTTCGGAAACGATTTCGGGCTCAAGATCTTTTGTGATTTCATGTACAAATAACCTGTGCTCATTCGTATAGGGTACTGCTTCCAACGGCATTTTAGATGATTGCGCGTTAGCTGAAAATGAGACTCCGGTTGTGATTAGAAAGACTAAAAGACCTGAAAAAGATGTTTTTTGACGCATTTATAAAAATCAAGCCGCAAAAATAACAATTCCTTTCGAAACGACTCGTTACCAGATTATTAAGGATTTATACTTTTGAATACTCAAAATGCAATTCCAGGGCGGATACATAGTTTTAGAGTAATTACCCGTCTTTGTTTTTCTTTGTCGTTATATAGTCGTTGTTCATGTATCTTGACTGTATGACAACAATGAATGAAAAATTGAAAGACAAGTTGCTCACAGATCATTTCACTAAATACATCACCGACCATAAACGGGAGTTTTTAGAAAAAGTGCTTGACTTGCGAACACGGCATATCACTATGGTACTTGAGGAGATTCATCAATCGCAAAATGCAAGTGCGGTTATCCGCACGTGTGAGTGCATGGGTATCCAAGACGTTCATATTATTGAGAACGAAGTAAAATATGCTGTTAACCGGAGAGTGGTAAAAGGATCGTATAAGTGGGTGGATATCATTAAGTACCCGAAAGAGAATGGCGCGGTTATTTGCTACGAACAACTGAAGAAGAAAGGGTATAAAATTTTGGTCACTGACCCTTCACCCGATGGTGTTTCCATTCATGATATTCCTGTCGATGAAAAAATTGCATTGGTGATGGGAAATGAGTTGAACGGTACATCCGATTATGCGTTGTCGCAGGCTGATATGAAAGTGAGAATCCCGATGTATGGCTTTACCGAGAGCATGAATATTTCAGTGAGTGCCGCCATTTGCCTTAATACCCTTGTGCCCAAACTTCATCAATCTGAGCTTGCATGGCAATTATCACCGGCAGAAAAAGATGACATACGTTTGCGTTGGTTAAGAAAGATGATAAAACGTCCTGAAATTATGGAACGGGAATTTCTAAAGTCAATTCAATAGCTTTGCCCCGGCTTTTAATCTATTAATGAATGAAATTTTTGAGGCGGACATTGCGCATTGGCTTGATTGTAGGGGTTGTCGCGATTCTCATGTTAGCGGCTACAAACTTTTGGGTGGTTAAAAGTACAGAGCGCGAAGTGCTAACCGATTATAAGTTATTGCCGGATAGCGGGGTAGCATTGGTATTAGGCACCAGTCACAGGATGATGGATGGATCACCGAATCCTTTTTTTCATAATCGGATGGCTACGGCTGCCGAACTTTATAAAGAAGGAAAGATCATTCATTTTATAGTAAGCGGTGATAACCGGACAAAATATTATAACGAGCCGGCCGAAATGCAAAAGGCGTTGATCAAGCTGGGTATCCCGTCCAATGCTATTACGTTGGATTATGCCGGACTTCGCACATTGGACTCTATTGTGCGTTGTAAAGAAATTTTTGGTCAGTCGAAAATCATTATTATAACACAGCCCTTTCACAGTTACCGGGCATTGTTTATAAGTAACTATTATGAAGTAAATGCCGTTGCGTTAGTGGCTGATGGGCCCGCACAGGAAGACGCCCCCCGTGTTTATTTGCGCGAGTACTTTGCGCGCACAAAAGCTATTCTCGATTTATATGTGCTGGGAACAGCGCCACGCCACCTGGGTGAAAAAGAACCGATCGGTATGTAGAATAAATAATCGCCCTAAGCGTCTAAACCAGCAACCGCTCGCATCGTTAAAATCGTTAAATTTGAATTTAAATTCCATTTGTGGGAAGATTGTACTGCTTTAGGGGGATTCCGGTTTATCTGATTTATTTTTTTATGAGCGCTGGGTTCGCACAGGCTCAGGAAACAATTATTACAGGTAAGGTAATGGATGCTGCCTCGGGCGATCCGGTACCTTTTGCCAATATCATTTTTAAAGGAACTTCCATAGGTACAACCAGCGATTTTGATGGCAACTATACATTAAAGTCATCAAATCCAACTGATTCAATTTTAGCCTCTTATATCGGATATCGTTCGCGCACAAAATTGATTAAGCGTGGCGTTAAACAAGTCATCAATTTTCAATTGGAGGAAGATGTTACAAATCTTCAGGAGGTGGTTGTAAAGGCGGGTGAAAACCCAGCGTATGAAATTTTGAGACGCGTTGTTCGCAATAAAAAATACAATGACAAGCGCAAACTTACAGCCTATGAATACGATACCTATACAAAGATTGAGGTAGATGCCGATAATCTTTCAGATAAATTCAGGGAACGTAAGCTGGTAAAGAAAATAACCCAGGTGCTGGATAGTGTTGCTGTTATAGCCGGGGAAGACGGTAAGCCTATTCTGCCGCTGTTCATCACCGAAAGTATTTCCAAGATTTATTATCGCGATAATCCTTCCCTTAAAAAAGAGATAATCTTAAAAACTAAAATAAACGGTCTTGGGGTTGAAGATGGCACCACGATTACTCAAATGATAGGTTCGTCTTTTCAAGAGTACAATTTCTATCAGAACTGGCTCAACATTGTCACTAAAGAATTTGTTTCGCCCATTGCTGATGGCTGGCGGATCTACTACGATTACGATCTTGTTGATAGTTTATATGTAGGGGATGATTATTGTTACCGGCTTGATTACTTTCCGCGCAGCCCGCAAGATCTCGCTTTCACCGGAACGATTTGGATTACCAAAGCCGACTATGCCCTTAAGCAAATTGACGCAAGCATGGGTAAGCAGGCTAACCTGAATTTTGTTGAGAAAATAAGGGTGCAGCAGGAATTAACCAAGACCGATTTAGGGGCGTGGATTCCCATAAAGAACCGGGTGCTGATTGATGTGGGACAACTGGGCAAAAACAATGCGGGCATGCTCGCAAAATTTTATACAAGCAATAAGAATATAATTACCAACAAGCCTTACGAACCCGTGTTTTATAGCCGGGCTATTGAAACAGCCGAGGACTTTCAGATGAATGAGGATGAAAAATATTGGGATACACTTCGCCACGAGCCCCTTAGTGAAACGGAAAAAAATGTGTATCGCATGATTGACACATTAGTGAATATTCCTGTAGTAAAAACATATACCGACATCATTAAGGTGTTGGTTGATGGGTACTACACGATGGGTAAAGTTGACCTTGGACCGTATATGAGCCTTTTCACCTGGAACAACATAGAAGGAGTGCGGCTTCAGGCAGGGTTTAGAACCAATTACCTGTATAGTAAGAAATGGGTTTATCATCTTCAGGGCGGCTATGGTTTTAATGATGAACAGTTTAAGTACATGGTGAGCATTAAGCATATACTTTCCAGGGATCATTGGACCACGGTTTCATTCAGGGCCAGAAGGGATTTGGCACGAATTGGTATTGATGACGAGACGCTGGCCGACAATCCTCTTTTCATTGCGGCCACACGCTGGGGTTATTTTCGGAGGGGATATTACTCGGATGAGTATCGTGTGAATTTTCAGCGTGAATTGTTTAAGGGATACTCACAACGTGTCGCTTTCAGGACCTGGAACTTTGATCCAACATTTCCTTTTGCCTACAATAATCCTATGGATCCCACAGATGTGCGCAGCACATTTCAAACGTCTGAAGTAATTATTGAATCGCGTTATGCGCGGGACGAAATTTTTCTGATTGATGATAATGAGCGGGTAAGTATGGGAACCCAGAAATGGCCCGTTATCTCATTGAAGTATACAAAGGGAATTTCCGGTGTTTTTGGGAGTGACTTTGATTATGATAAGCTTCGTTTAAATCTCACCAAACGAATTAAGACAGGCCCGCTCGGGGTTGGCTATTTGACGTTTACCGGGGAATATGTTTTCAATACATTGCCTTATCCCTTGCTGTCACTGCACCTGGGTAACGAATCAATTCTTTACACATCACTTACCTATAACATGATGAACTATGGTGAATTTGTGAGCGATCACTTTGCGTCTGTTCAATACCGGCAATACCTGGAAGGATTTATCCTGAACCGTGTTCCCTTGATGAAAAAACTGAAGTGGAGATTGGTAGCTACCGGAAATGTGATCATGGGTGGAATGAGGCAGTCAAACCGCGATCTGATCGCCATGGAAACCCCTGACGGTGAAGCAACATTGCCGGCAGGATTTTTCACGAATGGAAAACCCTATGTTGAATTAGGCTATGGCGTGGAAAATATTCTTAAAATCTTTCGGGTTGATTTTGTTCATCGCTTATCCTATCTGGACAATGAAAGAGCCCGTAAGTTCGGGGTTCTTTTTACTGCTCAATTCCAACTTTGATTTGATTGGCACCTTTTTCTTTTGAGGGCGTATTCAAAAGAATGCATGAAAAAAACGATATTTGCAGTCCGAAAAATGGTTGTTAGATGAGTTCTGTTAAAATCACATTGCCCGATGGCTCCTCGCGCGAATATCCTGCAGGGGTACAAGGTAT
>CAZNRJ010000086.1:10189-11826 GCA_964574945.1 uncultured Ohtaekwangia sp.
TGAAGTCGCGAAGAGTATCAGTGAAGGCCTTGCCCGAAATGCACTGTCCATTGAAGTGAATGGAGAGATTTGGGATTTAGACAGACCGATAACAACGGATGCTGCCATCAAAATTTTTACCTGGAACGATAAAGGGGGTAAGTATGCTTTCTGGCATTCATCGGCACACTTATTTGCCGAAGCGTTAGAGGCGCTTTACCCGGGCGTTAAGTTTGGCATTGGCCCGCCCATCGAAAATGGTTTTTATTATGATGTAGATTTAGGCGATATCCCTTTCGGGGATGAAGAGCTTGCTGCCGTTGAAAAGAAGATGCTTGAACTTGCGCGGTTGAATAATTCGTTTGTGCGAAGTGACGTGTCAAAGAAAGATGCCATTGAGTACTTCACAAAAAAAGGAGACGAATACAAGCTTGAATTAATCGATGGCCTGGTCGATGGATCGATCACGTTTTATAAGCAAGGTAACTTTACCGATCTCTGCCGTGGGCCGCACATTCCATCTACCGGTTCTATCAAAGCCATTAAGTTATTGAGTGTGGCCGGTGCCTATTGGCGCGGTGACGAAAAAAATAAAATGCTGAAACGTATTTACGGCATTACGTTCCCCAAGCAAAAGGAGTTGGAAGAATACCTTCACATGCTGGAGGAGGCCAAGAAGCGTGATCATAGAAAGTTAGGGAAGGAGTTGGAGTTGTTTGCTTTTTCTGAAAAAGTAGGAATGGGCTTGCCCCTTTGGTTACCGAAAGGAACCATCCTGAGAGAACGTCTTGAGCAGTTTATGCGCAGGGCGCAGGTACGAGCAGGCTATGATCCGGTGGTAACTCCACACATCGGCAGTAAACAATTGTATGTAACCTCAGGTCACTACGAAAAATATGGCAAGGATTCCTTTCAACCGATTCACACACCCGATGAGAGCGAAGAGTTTCTGCTCAAGCCCATGAACTGTCCGCATCACTGCGAGATTTATAAAGTGAAACCACGATCCTATAAAGATCTTCCGATTCGTTATGCCGAGTTTGGTACTGTTTATCGGTACGAGCAAAGTGGCGAGCTTCACGGCCTCACCCGCGTGCGGGGCTTTACACAGGATGATGCACACATCTTTTGCCGACCCGACCAGGTGAAGGCGGAGTTTGTGAAAGTGATTGACCTTGTGCTGTTTGTTTTCAAGTCGTTGGGTTTTGAAAATTATACCGCCCAGGTTTCTTTGCGCGACCCTGAAAACAAAGCGAAATATATTGGTGATGACGAATTGTGGGACCGTGCCGAACGGGAGATACAGGAGGCCGCTGATGAGCGTGGCTTAACCACGGTTTCTGTAAAAGGAGAGGCTGCATTTTATGGCCCCAAGCTCGACTTCATGGTGAAGGATGCGTTGGGCAGAAGCTGGCAGTTGGGTACCATTCAGGTTGATTACCAGTTGCCACAGCGTTTCGAGTTGGAGTATGTAGGTTCCGATAATCAAAAGCACACCCCGGTAATGATTCACCGCGCCCCGTTTGGTTCGATGGAGCGATTTGTTGCGGTTTTGATAGAACACTGTGCGGGTAACTTCCCGCTTTGGCTTGCGCCTGAGCAAATTGCTGTGCTGCCAATTTCAGAGCGCTTTAATGAATATGGCCAGAAAGTACTTG
>CAZNRJ010000086.1:11836-12159 GCA_964574945.1 uncultured Ohtaekwangia sp.
AGGAAAGGTTGCCGTAAGGAAGCATGGGGAAGGAGACAAAGGAGTTATGGATTTAACTGACTTTGTTGCACAATTTTCCCACGAATTTAGCCTCCCGGCCTTGATTTAGAATTTTGATAAACGGAAAAAAGAGCGATATTTGCAGCCCTGTCTGCCGGCCAGGCAGGCTGTTTTCAAAAAGTAACAAAATCAGAACATAAACCCAACGAGTGGCAATATTTCCAGGTAACAGGCCAAAGCCTTTTGTAAGAGGGCCGCGGAGAGTAGTAGAAGAACCTTATCGTGTTAATGAACGCATTTTAGCCAGCCGCGTGCGCGTGGTG
>CAZNRJ010000087.1:0-7867 GCA_964574945.1 uncultured Ohtaekwangia sp.
GCGCTTCATTCCATTGCCGTTGGGGTAATTCACCATCAACGGTGGATTTTTTTGGTTACCGCTATCTATCACAACAGAATATTCCAACCTGCCGTCCGGGCCAAGTACTTCATGAATGGCCCTTTTTAATACGGGCACATAATGCTCCTCCAGCCACTCGTAAAAAAATTGAGAGGGAACCTGAATCGTCAGGACATCACCATCGTTCTTTAACGGATTTATCGGCTTAAACCAGGTGTTGAAATTTTGATCATCAACTTCTTTGCGAATTACTTCGAGACAATCACTCCATACAGTTGCGCAGTCAACTACCATTTATTTTTAGCTTGCGTGTAGACGAAAAAGCCTCAATTATTTTTGAGGCGGGTGACAAAGATGTAAAAATTATAAAGAACAAAAAAACAAAAATTCGCCTTGCTTTTATTGAATTTTTTGGCGTAATGATTCAAGGTAAAATCATAAAAAAATTGCTTTACTGCGTCAATGTGATTAAGTTAAGCACCACAGATTCTCCCTTTTGGAAGAACAGTACACGTTGAAAAGATAGAAAAGACATGAACAGTCAGCAACAGGCTATTCTAACAGGTAAAGTTACCCCCTCTCCTTTGGAGAGGGGCAGGACCTGCCTGCCGGTAGGCAGGGGTGAGGTCTTGACCATTGAATCTCAATCGAATTCATGACTGAAAAACACCCTGAATTTAATTTTCCGGTTTCCCAACTCACAGATTGGCCTGAAACGGCACAGCAAGAATTGGGAGAGAATGAACCCATTGAAAAATTGAGCCGTAATAAGGGTTCACTAAAAATAAAACCTTACTATGACGCTTCAACAGCTCCTCAATTAGAAGATTTCCGGCAATTACCGGCAGTCAATCCTTATTATGGAGCCCGCAGTTGGATGAATACACCCCGGATTCAGGTTGCGGACGAAAAAAAAGCCAATGAGCTCGCCCTTAATTACCTGCAATCAGGTGCCGATGGAATTTTATTTGAACCCGTTAAAACGAATCTTCGGTTTGATATCCTGCTGGACCAGATCAAGCCGGAATTCTGCGCGCTTTCGTTTTTGATTCATTCTGGCCATGCTCAAAATGCATTGGATTTTAAATCATGGACTGAAAAAAGAGATGATTATAAACTCCTTGCGGGATGTTTATTCTGGGAAGATTTGCCCATTCTTAATCCCCAACAATTAAAATTCAGCTCGCAGCACTTCTTTCCGTTCGGATTGTCAATCCCAACCCAGGAAAACGCAGAAGATGAAATTGTGTTCGGTCTTGAAAAAGCCGCGCACTTTCTTGATGTAGTTTCAGATAAACATGATGCAAAACAATTTATCCATCAATTTGCTTTTTCATTTTCCGTTGGCACGGATTTATTTTTAGAGATCGCCAAACTTAAGGCGTTGCGAAATCTTTGGTATCAAATCCAGGGCGCTTATGGACTTACAGAAATGAAGCCACTTCATATTCACGCAAGATCCGCTGCGTGGACGAAGGAGGCATTTCAACCGCATGGAAACATGATTAAGTCCACACTCGCTGCGCTTAGCGCCATTGCCGGTGGCTGCGATAGTCTCACCATTGAACCTGAGGGCAATGATCAAACAGAAAATCGCATTGCGCTCAATGTTTCCTCTATCCTGCGCGAGGAATCATATCTATCGAAAGTAGCAGATCCAACAGCAGGTTCTTATTACCTCGATTCGTTAGTCGCTGCTTTATCTGAAAAAGCCTGGCAAAAATTTCAAACCAAAATGAAACCATGAAGCCCGACTTTTCTGCCATAAAATTTAATCAGTATAAACCAACGCCCCCATCAGGCCAGCATGCTTCCTGGCTATCGCCAGAAAAAATTGAAATCAAACCATCGCTTTCGAATAAAGATTTAGAGAGCAATTCAATTAAAAGTTTTTCAGCAGGAATTCCACCATACTTACGTGGACCGTATGCCACCATGTACACCGTGCGACCGTGGACTATCCGGCAGTATGCCGGGTTTTCAACAGCACGGGAATCGAATGAGTTCTATAGGCGCAACCTCGCTGCCGGACAAAAGGGCTTGTCCGTTGCGTTTGACCTGGCAACACATCGTGGTTATGATTCCGATCATCCGCGTGTAACAGGCGATGTTGGCAAAGCCGGGGTGGCTATTGATTCTGTGCTGGATATGAAAATCCTGTTCGACCAGATTCCATTGGATAAAATGTCGGTATCGATGACCATGAATGGTGCCGTGCTTCCCATCATGGCGTTCTATATTATTGCTGCCGAAGAGCAAGGCATTAAACCGCATCAGCTTAACGGAACCATTCAGAATGATATTTTAAAAGAGTTCATGGTGCGCAACACGTACATCTATCCGCCTGCTCCTTCCATGCGTATTGTGTCGGATATCTTTTCGTATTGCTCTAAGCACATGCCCAAATTCAACAGCATCAGCATCAGCGGGTATCACATGCACGAAGCGGGTGCGCCAGCGCATATTGAATTGGCGTATACATTGGCTGATGGCTTGGAATATATTCGTGCCGGTTTAAAAGCAGGAATTCCCATCGATGATTTTGCCCCGCGGCTTTCATTTTTCTGGGGCATTGGAATGAATTTTTTTATGGAAGTTGCCAAAATGCGCGCGGGCAGGGCATTATGGGCAAAGCTGGTTCAACAGTTTCAACCGCAAAATCCTAAGTCAATGGCGTTGCGCACCCATTGTCAAACTTCGGGTTGGAGTTTAACCGCGCAAGATCCTTTCAATAACGTAACCCGCACAACCATTGAAGCATTGGCCGCAGTGCTGGGTGGCACGCAATCATTACACACCAATTCATTGGATGAAGCCATTGCCTTGCCCACCGATTTCTCCGCCCGCATTGCACGCAATACACAATTGTATTTGCAAAAGGAAACAGGGGTTACCGAAGTAGTTGACCCGTTGGGCGGTTCATATTATGTGGAATATCTAACCGAAGAGTTGATAAAAAAAGCGTGGGAGCTTATTGAAGAAGTTGAACGATTGGGAGGCATGACGTGCGCTATTGAAAGCGGAATCCCTAAAATGAGAATTGAAGAAGCCGCTGCAGCCAAGCAGGCACGTATTGATTCGGGCGTAGATGTGATTGTAGGGGTGAACCGTTACCAAACCGATGAGGTTTCTGATCTTGAAATTCTGGAAGTGGATAACACGGCTGTGCGTGATGGGCAAATTGAAAAACTCACGAAACTCAAAAAAGAACGCAATCAAAAAGAAGTTGACAATGCATTGCACGCATTGGAACAAGCTGCAACGGGCGATGGAAATTTATTGGAGCTTGCCATAGTGGCTGCACGGCATCGCGCAACATTAGGTGAGATTTCATTAGCGCTGGAAAAATCTTTTGGTCGCTATAAAGCAACCATCAAATCTATTTCGGGTGTATATTCGGGTGAAATGAAAAATCAGAAAGAGGTGGAGGAAGTGCGCGCGCTCTCCGATCGTTTTGCTGAGTTGGATGGCCGCAGGCCACGCATCCTTATTGCCAAGATGGGGCAAGACGGTCATGATCGTGGTGCCAAGGTGATTGCTACCGGTTTTGCCGACCTTGGTTTTGATGTTGACATAGGCCCGTTGTTTCAAACACCTGAAGAAGTTGCCAAACAAGCTACCGAAAACGATGTGCATGTAATCGGAGCTTCCAGCCTGGCAGCAGGGCACAAAACATTAGTGCCGCAACTTATTGAAGCCTTAAAAAAAATCGGGCGGCCCGACATCAAAGTGGTTGCGGGCGGGGTTATCCCGCCAAACGATTATGGCTTTCTTTTAAAAGCCGGGGTAATAGGAATTTTTGGGCCCGGTACGCCTGTATCCGCGTCTGCTAAAGAAATTTTAGAAAAGCTGATGGCTGAATAATCCCCCGGCCTCATCAATTATTGAATCCAATTGTTTAACTGGCTTCGGCCAAAAGAAATGTGTACTTTTAATTTGGAAAATTTTACGGATATGAAGCGATCGTACATTTTGTTGATTTTACTGTTTCTGGCAAGCACAACTTCCTTATGGGCCCAGAAAAAGTATGATAAAATCTTAAAGAAAGAAGAAACCTACTACGAGGCAGGAAATTATTCAAAGGCGATTAGCACGTTAGCAAAGTTTAAGAAGAAAGCATTCAAAAAATTAGGCCAGCAAAATATCTATACGCCCACCTATTACATGCGGCTGGCAAAAAACAACCTTGCTTCAGGATATATCAGCGACTTTGAAACCAATCTTTCATTAGCTGTAGCAACCAGTAAAACCATTAACCAGGAAAACAGCCAAAACCATGGTTTAATTTTAGTGGAAGCAGCGGAGCAGCATAACCTGAATGGATCTTTTTTGACTGCGAGGGGGTATCTTGATGAGGCAAAGAAAATCCTGGAAGAAGGTGACTTTATGAAAGATGCGGTAAAAGGCCGGTACAATCTGGCATTGGCCGAAGCAATGACGGGGCAAGGCTATTTTACCGAAGCCATTGAAATTTTAAAAGAACAGGAGAAATATTTTATCGGGAAAGCAGTAAAGCAGGATACGTTTGTTGATGCGAAAGGTAATCTTACCAGCCGTAAGCTAACCGATGAAGAACGTTTTGTACGGTATAATGATTATGCCCGGTACATGACCCTGTTAGCCAATGCATACCGGCTGCAGGGTGATTACAATAATGCCGATAAACAATTTGGTGATGCAAGCAGGTGGATCAGTAAAAACCTGGGCGAATCCACCACCGCTTATATCCTGAATCAATTTTTATCTGCCAACTGGTTGATTGAAAACGGACTTGAAGGCTCACTTCCAAAGGAGATGGAGTATAGTCGCATCCTGAATAATTTAAAGATTAAACACAGTGCATCGCACTACTTAGGTCTCTCTATCTATGAAGAATATTTAAAGCAATTACAAAAGCAAAAAAGCTCTGCCCGGTACCTCAACACAAAACTTGAGTACGAGAAAATGATTAATAAGAATTTTAAGTCATCCAGTATTTATAATGTCCGGTTAAAAGCAGTTGAGTTTGATGCCAAGTTAGATAAAGAGCAAACCCGTACGTTAGAAAACCAGGCGAATAACCTGATCACAAATACCCCTTCATTACCGCGCAACAACATAGTTACAGCCAATGTAACGGACTTCTTATATGGCCTGACACTCTACAAAAAGAACTACTCCGCTGCTGAAAGATATCTAAATGATATAGTCGACATAAAGAGCAATCTTTTTGGTGCCGATGCTCCGGAGACTCATCTTGCCCGGTTACATCTTGCCAACTTCTACTTAGATAATACCAACAAAATTCCCGAGGCTGCCAAAATCTATGAAGAGAGTTATACAAAAATTGTTTCTAAAGAGATTGAATCGTGGCACAAAGATCACCTGGAAATTTTAAATCACATGGCAGTGCTTTATGAACTGACCGATAAATTTAACGAAGCCTCTCAAACGCTTGAAAAGGCAAGGTTAGTGGCCGGACTAAAGTACGGCAAGGAAGATTGGCAATACGCTGCAGAAATAACCAATGTTGCACAGCTTGAATTGAAGTTAGGGCTTTACGAAAAAGCAGAGGAAAACATCAAGGCTGCATTAAAAATCCTGGAAGGCTTTAGGCGCGATGAAAGCAAAAAGATTTACTTAGTCCACGCCATTGACACACAGGCTAAGCTGTTTGGAATAAAAGGGCAGTTTGATGAAGCGGAGGATGCGCTGGATCGTTCGGCCCGTATTATCAGCCGGTCGAAAAAAATGACGGGTATCGATGAACTCGCAACAGCGCGTGAGTTATCATCGTTGTTCATTCAACTGGGCCGTTATTCGCAAACAAATGAAATTCTCACCAAGCTAATTGCCGAATATGAGAAATTGTATGGCGCCAGTTCCATTCGCTTAATCGACCCGCTTGTTGATAAAGGGCAATTAGCCTTGGCCAAAGGAGACTATACCGAAGCTGAAAAAGTAGCCCAACGTGTTAATAAAATTGCTACAGATGTATATGGGGAAAAGTCTACCAAGGCAGCCCCTACTCAAAAATTATTAGCAGACATTGATTACGCGATTGGTGATTACGACAATGCGCAGGAAATGATTCTTAAAGCGCTGGCCAGCCAGGAAAAACAGTTTGGACGAAACCATGTGGAAGTAGCCAAGTCATTGTCGCAGCTTGCGCTCATCAAATTCTATAAAGGGGATAAGCCGGCTGATGTCGAAAAAATTATGATTGAGGCACGGGAAATTATGGGCAAGAACCTCGGCACCGATAATCCGCAATATGCCGATATCTTGAAAAATGTTGCGATCTTAAATATCTCACAAAAGAAATACAACGAAGCTTTTGGTGTGCTTACGCAGGCGGAAGCAATCTGGCGGTCAAAAACCGGAACAAAAACCAATATTAATGCGGCCGCCATCTTTACCCTTACGGGAGATGTGTATTACCAGATAAAAAATTATAAGCGCGCTGAAGATTTTTACAATCAAGCAAAGAAAATTTACGAAAGCTATTTTAACAAAACACACCCGGAGTATGTAAAAATCCTTTCCAAGCAGGCCAAGGTGTATTACATGGAAAAAGACTTTAAGCGTGCAAAGCGAAATATTGAAGAAGCGCTTAATAACTATGATACATTCATCAAGCAATATTTCCCGGCATTGAGCGAACGTGAAAAAGCGAAGTACTGGAACACCATTAAGGGCGATTTTGAATTTTACAACACGCTTGCCTTTAGCCAGCTTGATGACTTCAAAGATTTAAGCGGCAAAGTGTATGATTATCAATTGTTGACAAAGGCATTGTTGTTAAGCTCTTCCATAAAAATTCGCGAGCGTATTTTAAATAGCACGGACGAGAACCTGAAGACTTCTTACAATCTATGGATCGAAAAGAAAGAATTTCTTACCAATGCCCTCTCCATGAGTACTCAGCAATTGACAGAAAACGGAATTGATCCTAATGCATTGAATGCGGAAGTAGAGCGCTTGGAAAAAGAAATCAGTTTAAAATCTGAATTGTTTGGCCAGAGTTTCGATAATAAAAAAATAAAATATACTGACGTTCAGAAAGTGATCAGCAAGAATGATGCGGCCGTTGAGATTGTCCGGTACCGGTATTTCAATCATTCATTTACAGATTCGATCATTTATGTTGCGCTTTATGTAAAGAATGACAATGCACGGCCAAAAGCAATCATTATGGGCAACGGGGCCCGAATGGAAAAAGGATATTTTAGCTATTACCGCAATTCCATCGTTGGAAGGTTACACGATAATAACTCATACAAAGTTTACTGGGAACCTATTCAAAAGGGCATTGGCACGGCTGCCACCATTTATCTGTCTGCTGATGGTGTGTACAATCAAATTAACCTTGAGGCAATACCCACACCTGATGGCCGCTATGTAATTGATAATGCCAATATTGTGATGATAAGCAATACCAAGGATTTGTATTTCAACAAGGTCAAGTCTAAATCGGTATCAGCGACCAACACAGCAACCATGTTTGGTAATCCAACCTTTTACTTAACCGCTTCTGCCAACAAAAAATACCCCCAGCTTCCGGGCACGGAAAAAGAAGTAGATGAATTGCAGGCATTATTAAAACAAAAAGGGTGGGCTACTGACGAGTTCAAAGACAAGGCTGCGAGCGAAGAAGAGGTAAAATCTTTAACAAGCCCCAAAATTTTGCACATGGCAACACATGGCTTTTACACGCCCACCGATGATTTGAGTGACCTGGAAGAACTCACGGAAAGTGAAGCAAATGCAACTGAAAACCCGCTCCTTAAAACAGGTTTGCTGTTAACCGGTGCAGGCGATTTACTAAACAAGACCAAGTACAATTACAACATGGAAAGCGGCATCC
>CAZNRJ010000087.1:7877-12022 GCA_964574945.1 uncultured Ohtaekwangia sp.
CCAAACAGACTTAGTGGTATTAAGCGCCTGCGAAACAGGGCTCGGTGAAATTTCCAATGGGGAAGGTGTTTATGGATTGCAGCGGGCGTTTCTTGTAGCGGGCGCCAAGGTTTTGATCATGAGTATGTTTAAGGTAGATGATGAGGCTACACAAAAATTGATTCTTAATTTTTATAGAAAATGGCAAACGAATGGCAACATGCGGCAGAGCTTTATTGATGCCAAGAAAGAATTACGTGTGGAGTATCCTGATCCATATTACTGGAGCGCCTTCATGATGATTGGAACCGATCAATAGGAAAAATAAAATCCGTTTGAAATGCCTGGAGAAATTCAGGCATTTTTTTTACCAACTAACCACCCAATACCAAATCATAACTAAGCAGGCAACTAATTTTATCCCTGTTGAAAGAAGGAATCCAATAAAGGATCCCAAAGCTGCTTTAAACGCTTGCGCTGAATTTTGATTCGCTAACATTTCGCCAATAAAAGCACCGAGAAACGGTCCTAAAATAATTCCGGTTGGCCCCATCCACAGCCCCACAAATAAACCTATGGTGCAACCCCAAATACCATATTTGCTACCACCCATTTTCTTCGTGCTATATACGGGTATCCAATAATCCATCAGGGTAATCACGAGCACGATACCCGCCCACACCCAAAGGAACTTCGTTGAAAAAGGAAGCTCGTCCTTTAATTGCTGAATCCATAATCCAAAAAAGGCAATCGGTGGACCGGGTAAAACCGGAAGGAAGCAACCGATTAATCCAATCACCAAAAGAACTCCACCTAAAACAATCCAGAGAATATCCATGTCAGATGCTGAGTAGAATTAAACAATAGTTGTTCCCGCGGATTTTATACAATCAATCCCAACCCAAACAACAAAACAAACAGCAGCGTTGAGAGCGCCATTTGTTTTAAAAACGGATCAAGCTCGGCAGAGGGACGGTTTTGAACAGATAATCCATTTTTTATAAACAACGGAACGGTCGGTAAAAAAAGAAACTGCCAGGGCGAGTGATAGTGCAATACTGTATACCCTATTGCTGCGCTTAAGCCAATGATTAACAACATCCAATGATATGTTACCGCTTTGGGTTTTCCGATCCTTACGGGAATAGAGAATTTCCCTGCACTGCGATCGGATTCAATATCCCGGATATTATTGATGTTCAGCACCGCGATGGAAAAAACACCACAACTAATGGCAGGCAATAATTCCTTCCAGGTAACTGAGTGCGTGAATAAATAATAAGAACCCATCACCCCTACTAAACCAAAAAATATCAAAACGGAAATATCCCCTAACCCAATATATCCATACGGCTTTTTGCCTACCGTATATCCAATGGCTGCTGCAATGCTTAGCAACCCTAAACCAAAAAACAGCGCAAGTGCTTTCCAATTCCAGCCAAAGGAAAACCACAAGAGCGATAGCCCACAGAATAAACTTAACAACACAAAAACTATCACGGCATTTCGCATGTGATTAGCCGAAATTATTCCGGCCTGCACAGCGCGCGCAGGCCCTTTGCGGCCTGCATGGTCAGCTCCGTTAATAGAATCGCCATAGTCGTTGGCCAGGTTAGAAAGTATTTGTAGCAGGATGGTGGTAAGGCAACACAAAACAAAAATCAGTAAATCAAACTGACCTGCATCGGCTGCTAAAAAACCTGCCATACCGATACACGCCAATGCCAAGGGAAGTGTGCGCAAACGAAAAGCGGAAAGCCAGGCCTTTATCATGTACGCGTAAAATTAATTGAAATTTTAAACATGACTCAGAGAATATCCTGGATCACAACTGATCGGTTGTTGAAACTAAATTGCTCTCCCTTCCTCTTATTCATAAGCAATGCACCCATTGGCGAGGCTGGGGACAAAGCAATAAAATCAATTCCCGCCACCGAAATTTTCCCCGCGCTGATTGCCAGATAAAAATTCCCGGCATTTGTAATCGCAACACTTCCTAAGCTAACCCGGTCATTTGGTGCGGTTGAATTAATTTTACCAAGCATGGTTCTTAGTTTAAGCGCTTCTTCCAATTGTTGATCCGCCTTCTCCCGCTCCAGGTGTGCCATAGCCCGCCCTGTTTCATACTTATCTCCGGCACTGCTCTTTTCTTCGCCATTGGCCGCATCTTGCGCATCGCATAAAGCGTGTTGAGCATTTGCAATACGCTGGTTAGCGAATGTCATGCATTGAGCGTATAACGCTGCCCTAAGTGTATCCGGAAACTGCATATTATAATCCTAAAATAATTTTGAGTTTGGCATAACCGGTTTTACTGATTGGAATTTGCTGTCCACCGCGAAGGATGGCCAAATGGGTTTCTTTCTGATACGGCTCAATCTTGGTGATCTGGCCAATGTGAATTATGTAGGAACGATGCACCCGAACAAATTGCTGCGCATCGAGGGTCTGTTCATAGAAAGTCATGGTTTTATTTTTCAGGAAAGTGCCTTCTGCCGTAATGATTTTTACGAAATCGTCATCCGCTTCCAGGTATTGAATTTCGTGAACAGGAATAATTTTGACTTTGCTTCCGGTCTTTACCACAATGCGGTTATTCTGTGTGGGCGATTGCGCCATCTTTTCCAGGAGATTTGAAGTTTGGGTTTCGGTGGGTGCAAGTCCTGACAGCAACCTGGAGTCTAAAAACTTTTGAATTGCTTTTGCAAAGCGTTCCTCGGCAACGGGCTTTAGTAAATAGTCAGTGGCATTGGCCTCAAATGCCTTTAAAGCAAATTCATCGAATGCAGTGATAAAAATAACGGCCGGCATAGGCTGAATAAGTTCAAGCATTTCAAATCCATTGATCTTTGGCATCTGAATATCCAAAAAGATTAGCTCCGGCTGATGTTGTTGTATTGCCTTCACGCCCTCAAAGCCATCATTACATTCCTCCACCACTTCAATTGAAGGAAATTTCTTAAGATAACTCTTGATGATCTCGCGACTCAATGGCTCATCGTCTATCAAAATAGTTTTGATCATGGCTTAACAGGAATAATAAGATTAACAGTAAATTTATTTTCCGAGTCATTGGTTTTCACTAAATCATTTCTGGCATAAAGTAAATAGAGCCTTCGTTGTAATCCTGTTAATCCAAAGCCGCTTCCTGAAGAAGGTTGCATGTCTGAATCAAATGGATTTGCGATTTCTATATTTAGCTGATTGTCATCCACAGTTGCTATCAATTGAATGGAGACCTTACCGGTAGTACCATATAATCCAAACTTAATTGCATTCTCTAAAAGAGGTTGTAGTACTAACGTTGGAATGTTCCAGAGATAGCTCTGTTCTTCAATCGTTAAGATTACATCCAGTCGGTGACCAAAGCGAACCTTCTCAATCGCTAAATACGTTTTCAGATATTCCAATTCCTGCGAAAGTGAAACCCAGGGTTCATCTGCTCTTTTAATTGTCAGTCTCAAAAAATCCGAAAGCTCTTGAATCATTTTGCGCGCCTCATCCGGATTCACCAAAATCAAAGCATTGATGGAGTTGAGACTGTTGAATAAAAAATGTGGCTGCAATTGTAATTGCAATTTCTGCAATTCGGCCTCGCGTGCCATGGTGGCTAAATCCGATTCTCTTGCTTGTTGATCTACCGCCTCCTTCCAACGTGAATAATAAATCGCACTAACTCCAGTTGCGGCTAGTAGGACAAAACCGATTGCCCAGCGGATAGGAGTTGACTTTATAAGAAATTGAAGATATACATCATCAGCTACCAGTGAACTAAGTGCCTGAACGGAGAGCCATTGACAAGCAATAGAAAGTGCCAGTGCGAGTCCAATTGTAATTTGAAAAATTCCGGTGCGTGGAAAATATACGAGTAATGACCCCAATAAAACCCCTCCACTTACAAGTACCAAATTGAAAATAAACGAATCCCATCCGGCAGTTTGCCAACTAAAACCAAAATAGTAATTCAATACCCACGCATGAAATCCCGACCAAAGCAACACTGCTCCTATCAATGGCAATCGGGTAAGTAATGCGGATGGAATTCTGTTCAAAGTCTAAACGTTTATCAGCAAATGTAGTGGATGCAATGGCCTATGGAAATGAAGTAATAAAAATATATCTTTGATTCAGACAATGAAACAAGTATTCCTTTCAGCAATCAAGCA
>CAZNRJ010000088.1:0-12017 GCA_964574945.1 uncultured Ohtaekwangia sp.
AAGGTTGGCAAGGGTGATGTTCACCCATTCCCATTCGCAGTTCACTTCGTCAAATACTTTGGTGTATTCGGCTATGCTTTGGGTATAATCGTAGTAGAATTTAAGGGTGGGGTCATCCGTCTCCAGATAAGGAGCAAAGATCCATACTTTATAAGCCGTTGTGTTGTTAAGGAAGGTCATTCAATAACAACCACACCGGGTGCAGAGTAAATCCTATTTGCCATAGTGTTACAAATGTCTATAAATATTATTATTAAAATAATATTATGCTAATAATTTATGGATAAAGATGAGTCGGAGTTAAGCTATTGGTTTAAATGAAAGGAACCTTACGATACTTCATTTGATTATTAGGGTGGGATTTACTTTAACAGTCCATTAACACAACCTCGCCAATTTACTTGCCACCTTGTGTTATTAAATGAAATGATATGCAAACCCGGTTGATAATTGCTGCCTTTTTAATCGTAACAGCCTTCACTTCAAAAGCGCAATTAGATTTGCCGGCTTTTAGTCCTGAAGGAAGGATGTCGCAAAAAGTTGGCTATACTATGTTTAATGTACGGTATGAGCGACCGCTAACGCGGGGAAGGAAAATCTTTGGTGAACTTGTGCCATACGGAACATTATGGCGAACCGGGGCCGGCAAATGCACCACTTTACAGGTTGACCAACCGGTATGGATTAACAACCAAAAAATTAATCCCGGCATTTACGCCTTGTTATCAATACCCGGAGAAAAGCAATGGACAATGCTACTCAACAGCGACACCAGCAAAGTATATGGCGCCCCCTATGAATATGACGTTAAAACAGAAGTAGCCCGGTTTACAGTTGTACCCGAACCCACAAGTCGCTTTTATGAATCGTTTACTATCGACCTGGACCAAAAGGATTACCAGGCAGAACTCTATCTTTCCTGGGAACGCACCACGGTACATTTCTCAATTCAAACAAATACGAATGAACTTGTTGATCGGCAGATCAAGGATGAGTTGACGAAAAATCCACGCGACCCAGACGCACTTGCCTATGTTGGTTATTATTATAAGATGAATCAAAAAGACCTGAATGAGGTATTGGTTTATTTAGATCGTGCCTTGGCTATTCAGGAAGACGCATGGTATTATCGTGAGAAGGTTGAAACGCTGATGGCGTTAAAGAAAAATGCGCAGGCTAAACAAACTGCAGATAAGGCCATTGGTTTTTTAAAGAAAACGAAACCTGCAGAATGGGAGCTTCAGGTAAGTCATTTTGAGGAGGTGAAGAAGAGGTTGTAATCCATCTATTATTAACACAATAAAAAAGCAATCCCGTTCGGGATTGCTTTAACTTTTTTCTTTGGGTTGTTGAGTCTACTTCAAATTCAACTCAAACAATTTTAAAATCCGTTTGTATTCGTCTGTCCAACTGCTGGGCTCCACAAAGCCGTGGTTTTCCATCGGGTAGGCAGCAAGTTCCCAATTGTCCTTGCCCAATTCAATCAAGCGTTGCGAGAGCTTTACGGCATCCTGAAAGTGAACGTTCACATCCACCATGCCATGACAAATCAACAAATGACCTTTCAGTCCTTCGGCATGATAGAGTGGAGAACTTTTTACATACGCAATGCTATCCTGGTACGGAACATTTAAAATATTTGCCGTGTAGCCGTGATTGTATTGCGCCCAATCAGTTACCGGGCGCAGGGCAGCCCCGGCTGCAAATACATCGGGTGTTGTAAACATGCCCATTAACGTAATGAAGCCCCCATACGAACCGCCATAGACACCAATCCGTTTTGGATCAATGCCATGCTTTTCAGTCAGCCATTTTGCGCCATCTACATTATCGGTTAAATCTTTGCCACCCATAAAGCGATAGATGCCTGTGCGCCAATCGCGACCGTAACCCGCGCTGGCACGATAATCCAGATCAAGAACCGTATAGCCTTTATCAACTAATAAGTTATGAAACATATACTCGCGGAAGTAGCTGCTCCACCACTTATGCGCATTTTGTAAGTAGCCGGCACCATGCACAAACACAACCGCAGCACCGTTTGGCTTTTCAGGTTTATAAAGGCGTGTGTACACATCGGCACCATCGCGCGCTTTGAAGGTAGTTACCTCCGGCTCGCGCCAGTTGTTCGATTTGAATTCAGGTGAGAGTGAGCTTGTGATTTGTTGTGGCCTGGCACCAGGCTTGTTTTCTTGCAAATAGAGTTCCCAGGGTTTGTTACTATAGGAGTAACGAACAGCTAACCATTTTTCATCGGGCGAAAGATCTACTTCATTTGCCCCGGTGCCTGTAGTAAGTTTTTCACGTTTGCCACCGGTTACCGGCATTTTGTAGAAATGCTTTTCTCCGGGATGTTCTTCGTTGGTGATCAGGTAAAAGAATTTCTTATCGCGCGAAAGCGTTACCGACTGCACTTCAAACTTTCCGGATGTAAGCGCTTGCTTCTTATTTGTTGTAATGTCGAAAGCATATAAATGTGAGTAGCCGCTTTCTTCCGATTGAAACCAAACCGTTTTGTTATCGGCCAACCAACCCACATTGGCACCGCCAAAGAAACCGCCTGTGCCCGGCCCGCCAATCCAGGCATCATCATGTTGATGATCGATGAGTGTTAATTTTTGAGTGGCAGGATCAAGGGAAAGAATCCACCGATCTTTATTATCCTGCGAGCGGGCAACCAATGCATTATTTTTTCCATCGGCCGACCAAATCAAACCTGTAAAGTTTACAGGTCGTGGTGTCGGTTTTTTTTCTTTATCACCTTTGGCTGGCTTGGCGGGATAATCTTTCAAAAATTCGGGCGTGTCAAAAATGCCGGGTATCTGATCGGTTTTGACAACCAGAACGGTATCGCGTTTTATATCATACACAAAAAGCTCGGTAACATTTTGCGCCACACCCACTTTTGTGCGGGCAGGAATATCTTCGGTAAAACCTGATTCGGTTACGTAGTTAGGCACAATGGTATTTTTACCGCCTCCGGTTTTAGTAAGCCGGTAGGTGATATAATTTTCATCCGGGCTTAATTCAATGTCGTTTACATTTTTATCATCGATATAAATTTCCTTTGGGCGTTTGGGTTGATCGGCCTTGCGGTTTTTCTCAGTCGCTTTACGGGTGTCGCTGCGTTGTTTTAGTATTTCAAAATAAGCAAGCTGATCGTCCTTCAGCCATTTTTCTTGTTCGGATTGTTTTGCCTCAGGCCGTTTCGTGCCTTTGCGGAAGTTGGTGAGTTGAGTAAAAGTTCCTGTCGCAATTTCCCACCGGAAAAGATTTCCATCGGCAGTAAATAAAACTTTCTTTTCATCCAATGAGAAAGAAGGATTGGATTCGCGATCGAGGGTGTTGGTTATCTGTGTTGTTTTTCCCGTGGGGATATCCAACAAAAAGAGATCGCCATTTTTTTCATAAAGCTTCTTCGTAAAGTTTTTATTGTACGAGCTGCTGAATGAAACAGGCAACGATCGCCTGGTTGCGGGGCTAACTTTTTGTGGTGTGCGGTTAGTTAATGAGATAGAATATAATGAATCGCCCGGATTGCCCTCGGGATTCCAGTTAAAATAAAGTTGCTTGCTATCCTCAGACCAGTTTATGTTAGAAGGCGCAACGCCTATCCATTTTGGATCGCGCATAATTTTTTCTACCGTGAGCGGTGCAAGTTGCTGGGCCCATGCAGCAGGGCATACAAGTAATAGCCAGAATATTTTTTTCATACATAATAATTAAGAAGGAAAATTAAGCAAAGATGCTGTTCACAATACAATAAATTCCTCAAGTGGTTTTAATTGGATGGAAATAGTTGAATAAGGCTTGTGTCATCTTTGTGAGATGCTACTTTTGCAAGTCTAAACACGGCAAGTATGGAGGAGTTTTTGAAAAAAGAGTATTACGGAAATAACATTGAGCACTACCTGATTACCCTTGGAATTATTTTGGGAGGGCTTTTATTGCTGCGGCTTTTCAGGAAAAGCATCCTTGGCAGATTACAAAAATGGGCAAACAGTACCGAAACCAAATTCGATGATTATTTAGTAGGAGGTATTCAGAAATTTGGGTTACCCATTTTAAATTTTGTTGTCATCTATTTTGGGCTGCACTATCTCACTTTACCGGATTGGGTCGGGAAGCTTATTCAGAATGCGCTCGTAGTCATCTTTACTTTTTATGCAGTGCGCCTGATTTCATCTTTTTTGCGATTATCGCTGGAATCTTTTATTAAATCTAAGGATGGAGGTGAAGAAAAACTGAAACAGTTGGGTGGCATTATGTTAATCATTAATGCCATACTTTGGTGCATAGGTTTACTTTCAATATTTAAAAATTTCGGATACGATATTACTGCTATTATTGCGGGACTCGGAATTGGAGGTATCGCCATCGCATTGGCAGCCCAGAATATCCTGGGCGATTTGTTTAATTACTTTGTCATCTTTTTTGATCGCCCCTTTGAGGTTGGCGATTACATTACCGTGGATGACAAAAAAGGAACGGTGGAATATATTGGCATCAAGACTTCACGATTGAAAAGTATAACGGGTGAGCAACTGGTGTTTTCAAATAGTGACCTTACCAAATCGCGCATGCAGCGCAGGCGAATTTCATTTTCGCTGGGCGTTATTTATCAAACCTCACCGGAATTACTGGAGAAAATCCCAACCATCCTTAAAGACATCGTGTCAGCTCAGCCCAATGTTACTTTTGAGCGCGCTCATTTTTCAAAGTTTGGACCTTCCAGCCTCGAATATGAAGTGGTCTACTTCGTAGAGACATCAGAGTACAATCCGTACATGGATTTGCAACAGAAAATCAATATGCAAATCTTCAAGGCGTTTGCAGCCGGGAAGATTGAGTTTGCTTATCCTACGCAAACGCTGTTTTTGACCAGGGGAAAGAAGGAAGATTAGTTTCTTTTTTTCTCTTTGGTGAGATCGGTAAACAAACTATTGAAAATGGAGAGGATTAAGCTGAAGCCAAGCGCCCACCAAAAACCGTCAACCTCAAAACCGGGTATAAAATAATCAACCATCAAAATAATCAAAGCATTGATCACGAGCAGGAATAAACCTAATGTAACAATCGTGATGGGGATGGTGAGGATTATTAGGATCGGTTTAACAAGAACGTTGGCAATGGCGATTACAACCGCAACCAAAAGTGCGTAGCCATAATTTTCTACGTGAACACCGCCTTGCAGCAAGTAGCCGGTGAGCAAAACGGCAAGGCCATTTAAAAGAAAGCGAACTAATCCATTCATAGGTTAAATTTGCACTTTTAACTCAGGAAAGCAAAACCTACCTTCGTCTTTCATGTACGCGATTGTTGATATTGAAACCACGGGGGGCTATGCGGAGAATCATCGCGTAACGGAAATTGCCATTTACCATTACGATGGCGTGCAGATTACCGATAGTTTTCATACCCTCATTAATCCGGGTCGAAAAATTCCAAACTTTATCACCGGCCTTACGGGAATTACATCCGCAATGGTGGAGGAAGCTCCCGCTTTTGAAGCTGTTGCCGAAGAAATCTTTGATTGGTTGAAGGACCGGGTTTTTGTGGCTCACAATGCACACTTCGATTATAGTTTTCTAAAAAAAGAATTCGAAGAGGTAAATATTGCCTGGGCTACTAAGAAATTGTGCACCGTTCGCTTAAGCAGAAAAATTATTCCCGGCTTAAATTCATATGGCTTAGGCAGGCTGGCCGAAAGCCTTGGAATAAAAATACCGGATCGCCACAGGGCCGGGGGCGATGCACTTGCCACGGCTAAAATTTTTGATTTGCTGATCAAGCGCGATGAAAGCGGAGTGATAGCAAAATCACTAAAACGCAATTCAGGCGAAACCATTTTACCGCCCAATCTTCCTAAAGAAGAGTTTGATAAACTTCCGGCCAAAGCCGGGGTGTATTACTTTTTAGATGCAAGAGGCACTGTGATTTATGTAGGCAAAGCGGTCAACATTAAAAAACGAATTGCCAGACATTTTACAGGCGAAGCCCGCGAGTGGAACCGTTCTAACATTCGAAATGAGATTCACCACATTACTTTTGAACTTACGGGCAGCGAACTGATTGCATTCATTCACGAGTCGCAGGAGATACGCAGGTTGTGGCCTAAGTATAACCTGGCTCAGAAATATAAAGTGGAAGAGTGGGGTGTTTACGATTATGAAGATCGCAATGGTTATGTGCGCTTCGCTGTGAATGTAGTGAGCCGTGGATCAAAGCCGCTCATCACGTTTACCTCAAAAGGGGATGCGTGGAACTTTATGTGGGACAAAGTGAAAGAGTTTGGATTGTGCCCGAAACTGAGCGGACTTCAACTTGCAAAAGGATTATGTTTTAGTCATCAGTCGGGTTCATGCAAAGGCGCATGCCAGGGTGTTGAAAAAGAAAAGAAATATAATAAGCGTGCGCAGCAAGCCGTAGATTCATTTTTTGAAAATGGGCAAACCGTAGCGATGGTAGGTAAGGGAAGAAGACCCGATGAGAAGTCAGTAGTGTTGGTGGAGCGCGGTAATTATTTGGGATTTGGTTTCTTCGATGAGAACGAAAACATCTCAAACCTTGAATCGGCCCGTAATTTTATAAAACCATCAAAAGATAACCGTGTAGTTCAAAATATTATTAATTCCTATCTCACCAATCCGAAAGGAGTGGAGTTGGTATTATTCAATTAATAGTTTTTTAAATCTTATCACAATCATTTCTACAATGAAATATTCAAAGTCCTTCTGTTTAGTTGCGTTGCTTGTAATCACCACCTGCCTTTCATCATGTAACACAACCCCCGCAGAGAAACCGTTGGTTGTAAGGGAAGACCCTGCACAAGGAGTTATCAAAGCAAAAGAAGCACGTGAAAATGTTTCCGTGCAAATAGCGGACGGGTTGACATTAACTCTTTGGGCCTCCGATTCCCTTGCGCCCGATCCTGTTGCCATGTCTATTGATGATGATGGCAATGTTTATCTTACCCGAACAAACCGTCAAAAAAATTCTGAGTTTGATATTCGTGGATATCAACATTGGATGACGCCCTCTATTGCCTTGCAGACCGTGGAAGATAGAAGAGCTTTTTTAAGAGCAACCTTCGCGCCCGAACTCAGCAAAAAAAATGAATGGCTAAAAGATCTCAATAAAGACAGCATTCACGACTGGCACGACCTGGCTGTTGAGCAGGACGAAGTTTGGAAACTGGAAGATCAATCGGGCGATGGCATTGCTGATATTTCAACACGAATAGTTCATGATTTTAATGATGAGATAAATGATGTAGCCGGGGCCTTGCTTGTGCGAAAGCATGATATGTTTGTGGGCATTGGCCCGGACATGTGGAGGCTGCAAGACACGAATGGCGATGGCATTCCTGATAAAAAGGAATCCATCAGTCATGGCTATGCCGTGCATATTGGTTTTGGCGGCCATGGTATGTCAGGTGCAATTGAAGGGCCCGATGGAAAAATTTATTGGGGCATTGGTGATATCGGGGCAAACATCACGGCAAAAGATGGCAAGCATTATCCCTATCCAAATGAGGGTGTAATTGTAAGGTCAAATCCTGACGGAAGTGATTTTGAAGTTTTTGCTGCGGGCTTGCGCAACACACACGAATTTGTTTTCGATGAGTATGGAAACATAATCACCTCTGATAATGATGGCGATCATGCCGGGGAAAGCGAACGGCTCGTGCACATTGTTGAAGGAGCTGATTTAGGTTGGCGCTCCAACTGGCAATATGGAAAATACACCGATCCAAAGAACAATCGCTACAAAGTATGGATGGATGAAGGGCTATATAAACCGCGGTGGGAAGGGCAGGCAGCCTATATTATTCCACCCATTCAAAACTATCACAACGGGCCAACGGGCATGGTGTATAACCCGGGCACGGCATTAGGTTCGGTATGGAAAAACAAATTCTTTCTTGTTGAGTTTGTGGGAGATCCTACGCGCTCACACATCTGGTCGTTCAGCTTAAAGCCAAAAGGAGCATCGTTTGATTTGAATGAAGAGAAAGATATCATTAGCGGCATCTTGCCAACAGGTATTCGCTTTGGCCCTGATGGCGCGCTCTATGTGGCAGACTGGATCAACGGATGGAATACAAAAAATTATGGCCGCGTGTGGAAGATGGATGTGAGCGAAGCCACTAACGATTTGAAAGCAGAAAGAACAGAAACAAAAAGGTTGATGCAGTTGAAGTATGCCGATCAGTCTACAGAGACCTTGCTGAGTTTGCTTTCCTATGGCGATATGCGCATTCGTCAAAAAGCACAATTTGAATTGGTAACACGCGGGAGCAGGGGCGAAAAAGTTTTCAAACAGGCATTAGCGCAACGCGAAAATCAATTGGCTCGCGTTCATGCTATTTGGGGCATTGGCCAATTGGCAGAAACAGACAAGACAAAAGCGGCTCAATTAATTGAAGCGCTAAAAGATGAAGATGCTGAAATTATTACCCAGGCAGCAAAAGTATTGGGTGATCGGAAATATTCAGCGGCTGGTGCGCAGTTGATTCCACTGCTTTCCAATTCAAATGCGCGTGTTAAATTTTATGCTGCACAGGCACTGGGGCGCATGGGATATAAAGATGCAGTTACGCCATTGATCAACATGATTGATGTAAATAATGATGAAGATCTTTACCTGCGTCATGCGGGTATACTTGCGTTAGCGCGAATTGGCCAGGTTGATCCAATCGTTGCGTTAGCAAATAGTCCTGAACGGGACTTGCGCATTGCTGCGGTTCTTGTGCTGCGAAGATTGAAAAGTGACAAGGTTGCTATCTTTTTACAAGACAAAGATGAATACATCGTGACCGAAGCCGCTCGTGCCATCAACGATGACCTGTCAATTGAAAAATCACTTCCTGCTTTGGCAGGACTTTTAAAAGAAGAACGGTTTTCATCAGAAGCTTTGCTGAGACGAAGCATTAATGCGGCTTTGCGGGTAGGTGGTGAAAGTGAAATGGATTTGCTGATTGCTTTTGCAAAGAGACCAACTGTTTCGCCTGCGTTACGTGCCGAAGCATTGGCAACGTTAGGCACGTGGGCAAGTCCATCGGTGCTCGATCGGGTGGATGGTCGCTTTCGCGGAAAGATTGATCGTGATCCTGCACCCGTAAAATCTAAAATCAGCAAGGAGGTAAAGTCATTTTTAGCAGACAAGAATAGTGATGTGCTGATGGCTACCGCAAAGATGTTAAGAGATTTACAAGTGACTGACTTTAATGCCGAACTGGCTAAATTTACAACACAACATTCATCCGCTGAAGTGCGCTCGGCCATGATCACTGCCTTGCACACATTGAAGTATGATCAGATGGAATCAATTATTAAGGCAGGTATGAATGATACCGATGAAAAAGTAAGAACGACTGCATTAGGCTTATTAGGCGATCTGAACATTGCTAAAGAAAACCTTCCGGGAATTGTAAAACCTATTTTTGAAAAAGGCTCCTTACCGGAACAGCAGCAATTGCTGCGGGTATTAAGCACAATGGATGCCGATAAAACAACTGCCATCTTAAATGGATTGGTTGATCAATTGATTGCCAAAAAACTTTCACCTGGCATTATGCTTGAATTAATCGAAGCGGTTGACGCTACACACTCAGAAGCATTGATTAATAAGTTGGCAAAAGTCAGTTCCAACAACTCAACGCTTGATCAATATGCCGGGACTTTGATGGGCGGTAACAGAGGCCGGGGCCGGGGTTATTTCTTTTGGAATTCGGCAGGCCAGTGTGTGCGCTGCCACAGTGTGGGCGATCAGGGCGGAAAGGTTGGCCCGTCACTTACCAATATTGGCAATCAGTTAACCCGCGAACAACTATTGCAAGCTTTGGTAGAACCAAGCGCCCGGTTAGCACCGGGTTTTGGTATGGTGAAACTTACCTTGAAAGACGCACAGCAAGTAACAGGTACATTGATGAGTGAAACCGCGGAAGAACTACTATTAAAAACTTCAGAAGCCGAACCGTTGAAGATTGCTGTATCGCGCATTGATAAACGTCAAAACTATCCGAGCAGCATGCCTCCTATGGGCAACACCATGTCGAAGAGGGAAATCCGTGATGTGATTGAATTTTTATCGAACTTGAAGGAGAAATAAAAAGTACACTATGAACTACATTGATTTAATCGGGTACCTCGGCAGTTTTTTAAGCTGCATCACGTTCATTCCGCAGGTGTATAAAACCTGGCAGACTAAAAGCGCGGGAGACTTGAGCCTAACCATGCTGTTTATTGTTTTATCAAGTACAGTCGTGTGGCTCATCTATGCTTTTGCTCTCATGCTATGGCCGGTAATCATCTGCAATGGAATTATGTTTGTATTGGTCGCACTGCTTATCTACTTCAAGGCAACGTATAAAAAGGTAGTTTAAAGCAGGGTCTTATAACCCTCTGAAACATTCCGCGGCCGCAGGCGTAAGTGCAACAGGGTTCACCTTCATTTTTGGCGGTAATTCCTTAATATTGCGGTTTAATTTTTACAAAGATTATGGCATTTACAGAAGTTACGGAACTACAGAAAGAGCATCAGGAAAAAATCAAGCAGGTTTATAGCGAAGTTGCCAAAGTAGTAGTGGGGCAGGAATACATGGTAAACCGGCTGTTGGTGGGATTGTTTACCAATGGCCATATTTTATTGGAAGGTGTGCCGGGCTTGGCCAAAACATTAACTATTAGTACCGTAGCGCGTGTGCTGCATCTTGATTTTGCGCGCATTCAGTTTACCCCTGATCTTTTGCCGTCCGACCTGGTTGGCACAATGATTTATAATCAGAAGGAAGGAAAGTTTGAAGTTAAGAAAGGGCCCATTTTTGCCAACATCGTTTTGGCCGATGAAATAAATCGTTCTCCCGCCAAGGTGCAGTCGGCTTTGTTGGAGGCTATGCAGGAGAAACAAGTTACGATTGGTGAAACTACATTTATATTAGACAAGCCGTTCTTAGTAATGGCAACGCAAAATCCGGTTGAGAATGAGGGAACCTATCCGCTTCCGGAAGCGCAGATCGACCGCTTTATGATGAAGGTGTTTGTGAATTATCCTACCAAAGAACATGAACTGGAAATTATGCGCAGGATTTCGAACATGGGCTTCAGCTATGAAGTAAATCCAGTTCTTACCAAAGAAGATATTTTTGCGATTCGGGGCGAGGTGAATAAAGTGAAGATATCGGAATCGTTAGAGAAATACATTATAGAATTGGTAACCGCTACCCGCAGACCAAAAGAGTACAAGTTAGATCATGAAGCTCAGTACATTCAGTTTGGTGCATCCCCGCGTGCCAGCATTAATATGAACCTTGCTGCAAAGGCGATAGCTTTTATGGATGGCCGCGATTATGTGCTGCCCGAAGACATAAAAGAAATTGCCCTTGACGTAATGAACCACCGTATCATCCTGAACTACGAAGCAGAAGCGGATAATGTAAAAACATCTGATATTGTAAAAGCATTGCTAACCAAAGTGCCGATAACAAAGTAACTTTTTCAAGGTGTCCTACACTTAGCTGGTTTAGCATAAAAAGTGTAGGACACCTAATAGAATACATATTGTAAAAGCGTTGCTTACCAAAGTACCAATACCAAAGTAATTGACAGTTGATAATAAATAATTGACAATGGAATCTTTGATATGTCAATTGTTGCTTGTCGAACAGGTGTTATCCAAATCTTAATTTCTTTACCAATTCATTACCGCTATGTTATTTGGCATTACCTACTAACTGCCTCATTTTCATTTGCTTTAGCCAGAATGGAGACTTGTTAGCCGTTCTTTTTTTGGCTAATCGCACTGTTCCATAACCCCGCTCTTTAACAATTCCGTAACATACCCGTCCCAGAGGGATAATATTACCGAACCACCTTTGCCGGAAATTAATACGGTATGATTAAAGGACTTTACTTAGCTGTTGCACTCATTGGATTTTCAATAAGCGCCTGGTCGCAAAATGGAACCATTGGTGGCGTGGTAACAGATGTCAAAACCCAGGAGACCATTGTTGGTGC
>CAZNRJ010000089.1:0-7683 GCA_964574945.1 uncultured Ohtaekwangia sp.
TAGCGATAACAGCTCACTCATCCGCAACCCGCCAGAATACAACAGAAAAACAATGCAACGGTGCTTGATATTGCTGATGCAGGCAAACAAACGCTGCACCTCTTCTTCGCTGAGGACAGTAGGCAACTTGAAATCTTTGCGGGGGCGGTCAACATAATAGACCTTGCGTTCCCCGTTGCATACATGCTCCAAATAGAACTTGATCGAATTAATGGCTTGGTTTTGCGTGGCAATCGATACCTTTTTATGATCTGCCAGGTAAACCAGGTACCGGTGAACGTCATCATCCGAAATGGTTTCTGCCTGTTTGGGATAAATAAAGCCCAAAAATAAGTTGAATTGAGCTATGTAATTATCCAGCGTAGCCGGGCTATACCTCATCTTAACAAGAGTTTCCCGGTAGGCAGGCGGAAGTGTAATCCAGGGCCTGACTAAGGCGGGATTCTGAGGAAGAAACGTGACGTTTGACCATTCTGAAGTGTCAACTTCTGAAACTGCCTTCAGCATGTACATCAGTTCTTTCAGTCGCGTTTCGGAATAAATTACATAGTAACAACTATGCGTAGCGGAGTAAGTACGTCCGGGAAAATTATTAACGAGCCGGTAAGCATCTCCGGCCAGCTTGCCGACAAAGCCGATACATAAAACATCGCGGTGCCAGATAGGTTTTAGATAAATCATGATGTTAAAATAAAAAAGAGAAAATCGTTGCAGCCGTATAATAAACGATTATATACGTTTGTAATCGTTTCTAAACGGATATATTGAAATCGGGACTATAAAAAAGTGTGAGGTCGTGATTTCAAAACCTCTTTTTGTTTATGCTTTTTATGTATGCTATCTGGCCAAGGTGATAAATATCGTGCTGAATAATCCCTTTGATAAGATCATTCATTGTGGCAGTCTTTGAATACGGTTTTTCTAAAAATGAATCGTCTTCTTTTGCCAGGAGGGTAACTATTTTCTCCTGCGATTCCTCAAACCGGCCAAGTATGTTCTTCCATCCCATTAGTTTTAAGTTCCCGGTAGTCCTCCAATTATCGTCACTTTTCATGGATGCTTTATACTCAAGATCATTCTCTAATTTTTTAATGAGCGATTGCCGCCAGTAAACGATGTGCCACACCAATTGTGCGATAGAATGCGCTCCTTCCGTTGGTTCCCAAAAGGCATTATCTTCTGTTATGTCTTCTAAGATTTTTGATATTGAGTTTCCGTACCAGGGTTCTCCATTATAAACGGTTTCAAACTGATTAACCAAAACTGTCACTTGATTCATACCAGAAAATTATTTCTTCTTAATAATGTAGCTCACACCTGCCCGAATGGCAAACTCCATATCGCCAACATAAAAATCACCCATGGCTTCGAACCGCCAGTTTTCTTTTATGGGCTTTGCCCAGCCGCCACCAATGGATGCATCGTTGGCCCCAATCAATCCGCGCAGGCGAATAAATACATGGTCGTGTGCGTACCAGCGCATGCCCATGATGAATGAACTTTTCTGCTGGGGCCAGATTTCAAAGCCTGCACCGGCAGCAAAATGGCGCACCACAAAATAGTTGGCTTCTAACCCTATTTGTGCTTTATCGAATAATTGTGTGTTGTCTGTTTTGATCAGGTCAAAACTGCCACCCACTAAAATGTCGTTGCTGCTTTGGGCCTGAAGTGCACAGGAAACCAGTGATATGAAAAGTATGGAAAGGAGATATTTGTTCATGTATAGATAAGGTTTTATTTTTTCTCTTCAATCATTTTTTGGATAGCGAGGTATTCGTCACGCAAGCGGGCAGCTTCCATAAACTCAAGTTCTTTGGCGGCTTTCTCCATCGCCTTGCGGGTACGGTCTGCCATTTTGCTAAGCTCATCTTTTGAGAGATAGGCTACCACCGGATCGGCAGCGAGCGATTTTTCTTCCTCTTCAATATAATAGCGTTTTGTTTTTTTGGAATCAGCCACTTTGGTTTGCCCAAGGATAGAATCCTTCGACCGGATAATTGTCTTGGGAGTTATGCCATGAGCTAAGTTATAGTCGATTTGTACTTTTCTTCTTCGATTGGTTTCGTCAATGGCTTGTTGCATGGACTCTGTAATTTTATCCGCATACATAATTACTTTTCCATTTTCATTTCGGGCAGCACGGCCAATGGTTTGCACGAGTGACCGCTGGTTGCGAAGGAAGCCCTCTTTATCCGCATCCATAATCGCTACCAGCGAAACTTCGGGAAGATCAAGTCCTTCGCGCAGCAAGTTTACGCCCACCAGCACATCAAACACCCCCAATCTTAATTCCCTTAATATTTCTACGCGATCAAGCGTTGCTACTTCGGAATGGATATACCGGCATTTTATGGAAGCACGCGCCATAAACTTGGTAAGCTCTTCGGCCATACGTTTGGTTAACGTGGTTACAAGCACGCGTTCTTTTTTTTGTACGCGTTCGTCAATTTCTTCAAACAAATCATCAATCTGGTTCCTGCTTGGCCGCACATCAATTTCAGGATCAAGCAAGCCCGTTGGCCGGATGAGCTGCTCTACCACTACACCTTCTGATTTGCGGAGTTCATACTCAGAGGGAGTTGCACTTACATAAATTGTTTGACCAAGGATTGATTCAAACTCATTGAAAGTAAGCGGACGATTATCTAAAGCGGAGGGCAACCGAAACCCATAATCAACAAGATTGGCTTTGCGCGACCGGTCGCCACCCCACATAGCGCGAACCTGAGGCACTGTGACGTGACTCTCATCAATCACCATCAAAAAATCATCGGGGAAATAATCGATCAAACAAAAAGGCCGTGCGCCTACAGCCCGCCTGTCGAAGTAGCGCGAATAGTTTTCAATACCACTGCAATAGCCCAGCTCGCGCATCATCTCTAAATCAAACTCCGTGCGTTCTTTCAAACGTTTTGCTTCCAGGTGCCTTCGTTCCGATTCAAACATTTGCACTTGCAACACCATGTCATCCTGAATTTCATGAATGGCAGTTTGAAGTTGATCTTTGGCGGTTACAAATAAGTTGGCTGGAAAGATTACCGCAGTTTTTTCATCTGAGATTTTCTTGCCGGAAATGGGATCGATCAATTGAATGGCTTCAATTTCATCCCCAAAAAAATAAATACGCAAGGCATAATCGGCATACGCTAAAAAAACATCTACCGTATCACCTTTCACCCTGAATGTTCCGCGTTTAAATTCTGCCTCTGTGCGGTGATAGAGAACATCCACGAGGGCAAACAGAAGCCTGTTTCTTGGAATGAGCTCGCCAACCTTAAGTTGAATCCGGTTTTTTCCAAACTCTTCCGGATTGCCGATACCATAAATGCAGGAAACGGAAGCTACCACCAGCACATCCCTGCGTCCGCTAAGTAAAGAAGAAGTAGCACTTAGCCTTAGCTTTTCAATTTCTTCGTTAATGGAAAGGTCTTTTTCGATATATAAGTTGGAAGAAGGAATGAATGCTTCGGGCTGGTAGTAATCGTAGTAGGAGATAAAATATTCCACTGCATTTTCGGGAAAGAATTGTTTGAACTCCCCGTACAACTGGGCGGCCAGGGTTTTGTTGTGGCTCAGGATAAGTGTGGGCCTGTTGGTTTGCGCAATTACATTGGCAACGGTAAATGTTTTTCCGGAGCCCGTTACACCGAGCAAGGTTTGATGTTGTTCACCTTCTGCCAAGCTGGCCACTAATTTTTTTATGGCCGAAGGCTGATCGCCCGTAGGGACGTATTCGCTGGTGAGATTAAAATCCATGAAGCGGAAAGTTAACAGTTATTCAACTAAACGGCTAACTGATTTGGAAGTTGATTTTAAGACAAGTTCCGGCAGATTTAGCTTGCGATAAAGCAAATTAATCCCAGATTGTCATTGGAAAAAAACTTGTGGTAGCAATTAACTCGATGCTAATAAACAAAAAGAGGTTGTGATTCACAGCCTCTTTTTATTACTTGGATTGTGGTATTTTTATTTGAGGAATGTACGGGAGTATCGACTTACTAAAGAAGGGAACCCATAATTGAAAGAATTGAAGAGTTTAAGAGCAATAATAATAGACTACCATACTCTTTGTCCGAGATTGGTGTTGTTGAAGACGAAAGAGCCGATGCAATTTATTACAGTAAGCAAGATTCTCTACGTGAGAATTATATGGTTTGGTTTGGAACATCCTTAGGTGAGTCTAAAATATATTTTTCGGATATCAAAAAATGGGAAGATCACTATCGGGAGATGAAATGAAATATAAACCGCCACCCCTTCAACGTCACCCGTTTGTCAATCTCCCCCCAATAATTGTAAAAAGTATTTTCTGCACGCTTTTAGTTTTCTTTTGTTTCAACATGCAGAGTAATTCCCAAAAATTTTATTTAGGAAGTAATAAATATCTTGTATCATCTCAGAGATATCATTTAAGTTACAAAAACTATCCCGCCAGTTTTGCTGCAACAAAGAATTCATTAAGTGAAACTATACCCACTAATTTTGGATATCATATCGGTTATGACTTTGGAGGTAAACAAATGATTGAGTTAACGTATACTCAGCAGCTATATGCGTATTTCACTGAAACTTTGGGAAGTGGTATAGCGTGGATTGCACCCTCGGAAATGGCTTCTAATTTTGGGTTAAAATATAAATACGCTCTGTTAAGCAAGCCGGTCAGGTTTTTAAATTACAAATCGAAGTATCCTTTTAGTTTAATGGCCTCCTTAGGTGGTATTTTTCAAATAAATAAAAACCAAAGCGCTTCAAGTACAGGAACTTTTGAAAATTCAATCGGAACGATCAAAATTACTTCAGAGGATTTTCATACCAATAAACCACAATTTTTATTTCAAGTAGGGATAGAATCTCAAGTGCCGCTTTATAAAGATTTATTTTTATCTGCTGGATATTCGTGGATTTTAGGATTGGGTCAAAAAATGATTACGACTCACTATACCGGTGTTGAAAATGGCGTGCCCGTGGATGGATATAGATATTCGGACGGTGGTGGCAGTAATTTTTCTATCGGCTTAAGGTGGTATTTACCAAAAGATACTGAGACACCCCAATCTCCTCAATTGAGTAATAAAAAAAACTTCTACTTGGGTGTAGAGTATTATAAATTCATAAACATCAATAATAATCTGGTCGAGTATGGTACTTATGATCAATCAATTGGATTGATTGCTGGTTATCGTAAGAAACAAAATGTGTTTGAGACGGGCTTTACACCTATTCCGAGTTTACTTTACTATTGGACGGACCTTCCCCTGGCAGGGGCAACAAGTAATGAAAGACGGTTATACATTCCAATACGATACAAACGAGTGGTTTCTATTTTGGGAAAAGATAAGTTTCAAAATTTGGAGTGGCTGCCAAGTATGGGGTTCGGCCTTCACGTACCGCTAAATATAACATGGGCTGCTTCCTTTTTTCCAAATGGAGATTTGGCATCAGATTATCAAATAGTTAACAATCTTGTTTTAGGGACTGAATTGGGCTCAGAATTGGCACTGAATTTTGGAGGGTTCACTCTTGCATTTGAAGCCCGCTACTTATATGGATTTTCGCATACCCGGATGCTCCAGGTTTTCGATAGAAATGCCCAACCAACAGATAATTATATTTCATCTACACCAACGGGGTGGCTCTTGGGTGGCTCAATACGGTATCGCTTTGGTAAATGAATTTTTAAAAAGAGTTATAAATAACGTAGCTCTTTCGCGATTATACGCTCTACTTCTTCTTGATAATGTAGCTTACACCTGCCCGGATGGCAAACTCAGTTTCGCCAACATAAAAATCACACATGGGCTTCAACGGCCAGTTTTCTTTTATTGGCTTTGCCAACTCCATTCATTTTTAATTGTCGGCACGTAGTGCAAAAAAGTTGTTAGACTTTTTTGGGTTAGTTATTCCAAATGGCCCAGGCTTTTTCTGCCTGAATGTGAAGCATTTCCAAACCGTTTTTGATGTGGGCGTTTCGCATTTCTGCTTTTTGAAGAAACACCGTGCGGGCAGGATTGTAAATCAGGTCATACACATAATGATCAGGAGTTAACAACTCGTAATCGATGGGAGGGTAGGTATTTGTATTGGGAGACATGCCCAGCGGGCTGGTATTGATAATCAGGTTTGCTTTGGAGATGGGAGCGCCATCTTTTTCGAGGCTTTCGTAGGTGTGCTGCCCTTTGCTTTTTTCGCGCGAAACCAACTCAAATGAAATCGAAAGTTTTTTAAGCGCTTGCTGCACAGCCTTGGATGATCCGCCTGTTCCCAGGATCAATGCGTTGGAAACATTTTTACCTTTAATCCATTTTCCGAGGGATTCATAAAATGCATCGCTATCGGTATTGTAGCCGGTCAGCTTTCCATTTTGAATTTTGATCACGTTAACAGCGCCAATGCTGCGCGCATCCGAATCAATATCGGAAAGAAATTTTATTACCTGTTCCTTGTACGGTATAGTTACGTTAAGGCCGGCCAGTTCAGGGTTTTCATCAAGAAGCTTTTTTATCCCTTCAATATCAGCCAATGAGTATAAATCATAATGATAATCGCGAAGTCCTTCCCTAAAGAATTTCTCATCAAAGTATGATTTTGAAAATGAATGGCTCACGGTTGCTCCAATAAGACCAAATTTCTTTTCCATGTTTTTTACGATTTTGTTTTTAACATAGCCGCTGTTTTTTCAATGGCTACTACTAAGAAAACACCAAATGCTGCGCACAAGATGGCTTTGAATACTTGCGGGTCCTGACCCGTGATGGTGAAATAATCCCACGGCAAAATACTTTTATCAAAAGCAGGCACTTGATGGCCCTCATGATTAAGCCGGTAAGAGATCACTTCTTTCCATGGCCACACTTTGTTTAACGACCCGATCATAAAGCCAGCGAGCATAGCGAGGGTAGCAAAACGGTAGTTTTTAAGAATCCAGCTTAGAAAGTGCGAGAAGCCCAACAATCCTAAAAAGCAGCCTAACATAAAGATGATAATAACCGGAATATCAAAATTAATCAAGGCAGTAATCATGAACTCGTACTTTCCGATCAAAAGCAAAATGAAGGCTCCGGAAATGCCCGGCAGAATCATTGCGCAAATAGCCAATGCTCCGCAAAAGAAAATGAAAAGATAATTGGTGGGTGTTTCTGTGGGCGATATAACCGTTATCAGGTAGGCGATTACAATGCCTGCAATAAATGATAACACAGTACCAAGGTTCCACCGGGTGATGTCGCGCATGATAAGGGGTGACGAAACAAGAATAAGCCCGAAGAAGAAAGACCAGATTGCTATAGGATGATTGTCTAACAGGTAAGTCATCAGGCGGGCAAGCGAAATAAGGCTTGTTGCAATACCGGCCAGCAGGGTAATTAAAAAGCTGCCATTTATTTTTTTCCAGAAGTCGGCAATTTTAAGCCGGCCCAGCAACCGGAAAGCATCAAGGTCAATTGACTTAATTGAGTTTATAAGCTCTTCGTAAATACCGGTAATGAACGCCACTGTTCCGCCTGATACACCAGGAACTACATCGGCAGCCCCCATACTGATTCCTTTCAGGTAAAGGAGAAGATAATCTTTTGTTGTTTTCAAAATTTTAGTTAGTCAGCGTAAAAAGGAGGAGTGGTGTTGTCTTTTTTTCTTTCTAAGCCGAGGAAATGAAGGAAGGTATCACCCCGCAAGCCTAACCGGATT
>CAZNRJ010000089.1:7693-11924 GCA_964574945.1 uncultured Ohtaekwangia sp.
GTTGGGAGAAATGTTACCCAAATTCACATTCGCGCCAAGCAATTTAATAAACCAAACCTGCTGCGCTTTTTGCGGAGCTTCCCAAATGATTCGCTCAAAAGGAATCTTTGTTAAAATCTCCTGCACCAAACCAGAACGAACTTCGCCAGAAGACCGGAACAAACCAACGTTACCACCTTCGCGTGCTTCGCCAATTACTTTCCAGGCTCCGGCATCCAATTCTTTTTGCATAAGTTCAATCCACTTATAAGGTGGAATAATCTTATCGGCATCTTTGGAGCCTACTTCTGAAAGTACCGTTACTTGCTCTGATAATTTTTGGATGTAATCGAGTTTTTTATCGTGATCAAGATCGATCGACCCGTCAGAAACTTCCGCAAAGGACATGTTATATTTATCAAGCACCTTCCGGTAATCATCAAACTGATTGCGGATGATAAACGCTTCGAACAGCGTGCCGCCAAAGTAGCAGGGGATACCCGCTTCTTTATATACTTTGAGTTTATCTTTCAAATTTGGAGTTACATAGCTGGTTCCCCAGCCTAATTTTACAATATCTACATGATCGGCAGCAATGCTCACAAAGTCTTCGGCTTCGCGCACGCTAAGACCTTTATCCATTGCCATAGTGAAACCCATTTGCCTGGGCTTGACAGTACGCTCAGGCAGGTTATTAAGTGTGTAATTCATCAGGGGTTGTCTTTTCTAAACTGGTCGATAATCTTTTGTAAGGCCTTTTGTGTTTCAAGTTTTGGAAAGAAATCAAATAAAACCTGGTGGCCATCAAAGTCCAAAATTAATGCATTTTCTAAATAATTCAGTGCTTCCTTAAATTGACCTGATTCAATAAGATAAACAGTCATCCGATAAAAGAATTCCGGTTCGTCAGGTTGTTCGTCCATACCCTGAAGAAGTATTTCAATGGCTTTCTGGTGCTCTCCTTGTTCAAAGTAAATAAAGGACCAATTCAACCAAACTTCTTTGTCGTCAGGGCCCAGTATGCTTGCTTCTTCATACGCGCTAATGCTTGAGATGGTATTACCGATTTTAAATTCCGCATGAGCGGCAGCTTTCCAGTATTCGGGATTATGGCTATCAATCTTAATAGCTTTATTAAAGAAGTGTAGTGCCTGGTACCATTTCTCCTGCTTCTCAAGGCAGCTTCCCGCACCAAACCAGGCTTCATCATACAGCGCATCAAGCTTGGTTGATTTTTGAAAATATTTTAACCCGAGATCATATTGCTTCATGTTTTCATAGGCAGCTCCCATGCAACAATATACTTCCGGGCTTGGGCCTTCAATTTCAATTGTCTTGCTAAATTCTGTTAACGCCTTTTCATAGTGCTCCAGATTCATAAAGGAGTTTCCCATATTGAAATGCGCGGAGGCAAAATTTTCATCGATGGCAATAGCGTATTCATACGCTTCTATTGCTTCATCAAATCGTTCCAGCTTGTTCGATACGATGCCGAGGTTATACCAGGCTGCCGCTGAAAAGGGATCTTCGTCAATAAATTTTTTATAGTAGGAGAGGCTCCCTTCCAATTGACCGACTACATCCAAGCAAAATGCCAGCTCATATAAAGAACCTTCGTGACTGATGTTTTCCTCTATGGATAATTTATAGACGTCAATGGCTTGCTCATATTTTTCCATGCTTTGGTACGCAAGCCCAATGTTGTAATACAGTTCATCTTTTTCTTCATCGGCAAATGCCAGGGCCTCTTCATATAAAGCAATGGCTTCTTCATATTTTGCCTGCAGGGAAAGTATGGATCCGATGGATAAATAAATTTCTAAATCGTGCGGATGTAAATTGCGCGAACGGTCTAACAGGTCGAGTGCCTCATCGTACCGCTCTAAGTTGGTAAAAATCTGGGCTTTAACGGTTAGTAAATCGGTAGAGAACGGAAATTGCTCAATGGCTTGCTCAACCACAACGAGGGCGCGTTTGAATTTACTTTTCTCAAGGTAATAGCCAATGATTGTTTCGTAAGAATCAATGTCGAAAAACCCGGCATGATTATGTTTTAGACTCTCTTCGTATCGCTTGATCAACTCCTCCTCTTCCTGTCTCTTTCTGAATTCCTGGGCCATCAGCTAAAAGGTTTTCCTAAGATAGACAAAATTGTCTTTTCCTAAAATTCTACGTGCAAATTTCAGGTAATTATTATCTTCAGACAACCTTGCACTTTTTATTTGTTTGTAGTATAAGCCTGCAAATAGTAGTTACAGCACCAATCCAGTGTTTCCTCCAGCGTTCGAAATGAAATACCCAATTGCCCGGTGGCTTTCGTGCTCAGGTACCGAAAATTTTCTTTTGTGATTTTAGCGGTTTGCCTTGTTATCAGCGGCTCGCGCCCCATCAGTTGAGCGCGTAGTTCCTCCAGGCGCGCAAATGCGGTAACCCAGCGAGGATGTATTTCTATCGAGGGAGCTTTCTTTTTAAACCGAATGGCCATCAGGTCAAATAATCCTTTGATTTCAATATTCCCTCCATTGGCAATAAATCGCTCGCCAGTTATTTTTTGAGAATAAATTTGCCAGGCCATTTCTGCCACATCACGCGCATCTACATAATTAACCAGCCCCCGGGCATAGATTTTTTTTTCCTTCCATACATAATGAAACAATTGAGCGCTGCTTTTGCCCCAATTGGAAGGCGCAAGAATGACAGATGGATTGATTACCGTAACAGGAAGCCCTTCCTCGGCACCACGCCAAACTTCTACTTCGCCCAGGTATTTTGATTTCGCATAATCCGTGTTCAGGTCATTCTCAACCCATCGCGAAGCTTCATCAATGGTTGGAGTTTCTTTTTTTCGGCCTAAAGCAGCAACTGAACTAATATGAATCAGCTGCTGAACATTTTGTGCGAGGCAGGCATTTACAATATGCCTGGTGCCTTCAACATTTACAGCCATTATATTCTTTTGAAGTCGCGGGTTGAACGACACAGAGGCTGCTGTGTGAATAACATGCGTTGCATCTTTAATTCCTTCCTCCACGGAAATTGGATCTAAGATTTCAAGTTCACGCCAGGATATGTTTGTCAACTCCTGCAGATGGGATAAGTCACTATCTTTTTTATGTAAACCAATTACAGGTATTTTTTCATTGGCCAGCTTTCGCAGAATGAAACTACCTAATAATCCGTTGGCGCCTGTTACTGCAATCATTTTTAAAGACTATTGTTAAGAAGAGGTAATTCTACCGCCTTTCTAAAATACTTATTTTGAACCGCATCTTCCAGGAACTGAAGTTGAATAGCATTATGGCAATCACTTCCCAGCAGGTCAATCCAGCCTTTGTCAATCAGCTTATAGGCCAATTGCCGGATAGGGTTGGAGTAAAACCCAACGAGGGATAGGATGTTGAGCTGAAGAAGCACGCCCCTGTTTTTCAACTCCTCTGCTTTTTCTAAGGTCATATAAGCATATCGCTCAGGATGGGCCAGTATGGGTTTGTATCCTTGCGTGATCGCTTTAAAAATAAAATTATTAAGGTGATAGGGTTCCGTTAAAAAATTAGTTTCGAATAGCAGGTAAGATTGCCCGAACGTGAGAAGTTTTTCCCTTGAGTCAACTTTTTTTATTAACTCTTCGTCCAGATAGTATTCGGCAGCAGCCTCAATAACAACCGGAACAGCTTCTGCCTTCAGGGCATCATTTAATTCAGCCAACGATTTTAGTATTGCTTCCGGTTCATTGCGATAGTAGTCGCTGTTAATGTGCGGGGTTGTGATTAGTTTTTGATAGCCGAGTTTATGGAACTGGGTAACAAGTTCAATTGCTTCTTTTTGTGTTTTAACCCCATCGTCCAAACCTGCCAATAAATGAGAGTGGATATCCGTATGGAGCGGGTTCTGAATCTTTTTCTTTTGAAAAAATGAAATCACCGGCCAAATAATTTTTTCCAACGATTCCTGGCAGGATGATCTTCATAATATCCGTACCCATAGGTGTTGCCATTAATGGGCAGTCCGTTAACCACGGATGAAACATGCGTAAGTTTGTTGATGGTAACAACACGGTTCAAATTGTCCATGAAATTATGTTTGGAGTAATTTGCGCGAAACACGTAGATCGATAAGTCAGACCGTTTCATGGCCATGATGCCATCGGTAACCAATCCAACCGGTGGTGTATCGATAACGATAAAATCATATTCTTTGCGAAGGGTCTCCAACAGGTCAGTAAAGGCACCATTTAAAAGTAATTCGGATGGAT
>CAZNRJ010000090.1:0-11871 GCA_964574945.1 uncultured Ohtaekwangia sp.
ATTCTACTGTAGGGGATAGTTGTGCAACAGCTACCGGTGTTGCCAGCCGTTTACTTCACACCCCATTTATTGCAAGGTCTCTAAATTTTAATTTGTCCAGGTCAAATAGTGCACCCCAGTAGTAGTCACCTCCGTCACACATTACTATTGGGTCGGTCTTCCAATTTTTGTAAAATGTACTGAAGTCGGCATCACTGTCCACGTGAAAAGCATTTAGATAAATATATTTTTTCTTTTTTATTGTCACTCCGATATACTGAAATCCAAAATTGTCCAGAGTGCGAATTGTTCCATTAATTAAACAACATGCTGTCGCTTTAATGTCTTTTATTTTTAAGAATTGCTTTTCAAGTCTTTCTATGTCGTTTTGAGTTGGAGTCCAGTAACCAGATATATTTTTCGGTGTCCACCGTGAACATTGCTTCAAAAGTCGTTCACCTTTACTTGAATCAAGAGTCGTTGAGTATTTTGGTTTATAAGAATTGTCCTGCGTGAAACCACTCGTCACTAAAACTGTCAACAGAATTATTATTCCTTTTTTCATGGCCGTTAATGTCCCAAGTAAATGGCTGGCAACGCACGAATATATACACCTGATGCACATATTTCACATACATCGAGCAAAAAAAATGCATATAGCCACTAAAAATGGCGGGGATTATACACCTGTTTATTATGTGAATAATAAAGAAGTTTATTCATGGCTGAGTGTATTAATCGGGCTTGAAAAGGCAGCCTGTAATGCGCGGTAGCTTGTAGTTAATGGCAGCCGCGTTTAATGCCGAAATGAACTTTAGCGAACGATCAAAAATCACCGTTAATCAGCACGGCCGTTTCCCGGATTCCAATCCCGCGGATAACGTCTGGCCGAAGCAGTAATATTTTTAAGCCAAAGTGAGTAAAAAGGCTGTCTCAAAAGTATCTCCGAATGTCAACCTGACAAAAATTTCCTTTTGAGACAGTCTCTTAGCTTTTCATCGATTTTATCTTGATCGTTTATTTCGCCCTTGTGATTGTGATCCTGAGTTGGAGTTACCCGATGACCGGTTGCCTTTTTCAGAACCAAGAATTTGATGAAGTAAGAGTGTTTCGTGGGGGACACGAACCACGGGTTTGTATTCAAGGTGTTTTCTCGGATCATGAGGGTTTGGAAAAATTTGATTTGCGCTCAAGGTTCAATTAATACAACTCCTTAAACTTTTCCTTCCCCGCATCCAGAAACTTGCTAAAACTTTCTGCGTCTAAGTTGTAGCCGTACGGTGAAACCAGCACGCGTTCATCTTTGCCCACCAGCACATAAAAAGGTTGTGCGTTGTTGTTCAGGTTGGTGATCTGCAAATCTGCATTTTGCTTGCCAATGGTTTTCTTCACCTTGTTATCATAGGTGGATGTGTACCAGGCTGCCTCGGGCAATTCGGTCTTGTCATCCACGTAAAGGGCAACCACCACAAAATTTTCTTTTAGCCGTTGCAACACTTGCGGATCACTCCATACATTGGCTTCCATCTCGCGACAGTTCGTGCATCCATGACCTGTGAAGTCAATGAACAATGGTTTGTTTTGCTGACGGGCACACGCCAGCGCCTGACCGTAATCAAAGTAGCCTTTCAAGCCGTGCGGCAAATGTAAAAAGTCCTCATACCTGGGCTCATCGCAAATGGCCCCGGCCGATTCATCTTTAAGAATATTAAAATCATGCGTTTGTAATGGGGGGAGATAACCGGCAAGTGCTTTTAAGGGTGCCCCCCACATACCCGGAACAAGATACACAGCAAAGACAAAGGCAATCATAGCCAACGAAATTCTAAAAACACTGATCGTTTTATCTTCCGCATCTTTGCCTGTATCGCCCGGCATTCTAAATCCTTTCATCAGATAAATTCCAATCAACACAACAATCACAATCCAGATGGCAATGTTTATTTCGCGATCTAAAATTCCCCAATGGAATGCCTGATCGGCAATGCTCAAAAACTTAAACGCGAGTGCGATCTCAATAAACCCTAACACAACTTTTACGGTATTTAGCCAGCCACCGGATTTTGGCAGCGACCTTAACCAATTGGGAAAGAAAGCGAACAACGTAAATGGAATGGCAAAGGCCAATGCAAAAGCAAACATCCCGGCAATGGGTTTGAGAAACTCTCCACCGGCTGATGAAACCAAAATGCTTCCTACAATCGGGCCTGTGCAAGAGAATGAAACAAGCACCAACGTGAAGGCCATAAAAAACACGCCAATCAACCCGCCCTTTTCAGCTTGCTGATCTACTTTGTTTATCAAGGTTCCCGGTAAGGTAATTTCAAACAAACCAAGAAATGACAAACCGAATACAATGAAGACTAAAAAGAAAATCAAATTCGGAATCCATTCGGTTGAAAGATGATTTGCAGTTTCAGGGCCCATTAACGGAGCAAGGGCTGCACCAATCAATGTATAAATTAAAATGATGAAAAATCCGTACATCAGCGCCTGGAACTTTGTACCTCTTCCAGTAAAGAAACTTACTGTCATGGGGATCATTGGAAAAACGCACGGTGTGACGAGCGCAGCCAAACCAGCAAAAAAAGCGATCAGCAAAAATCCCAACAATGATTTCCCGGCAGGATCTTCTTTTACTAAAGTGGGGTCGAGGATCGGACCTTTTGTTTCTACATTACTGAAAGGATTAATTGTAGCAATCGGAGCATTGTCAATTATTGGTATTTTGACTTCCTCGTTCTGTTGGCCTTGCAAAGGCTCACCGGACACCTTCAGGGTAAAAGAAAACTCTTCACCGCCCGTCACGCATTGTCCGGTTAGGTCAGTGCACACCTGGTAGTCGGATTCGCCTTTAATGGAAAGTGCGGATGAAAGAATTTTTATTTTTTGCCTGAACTCACCGGTCTTTTTGAAAACCTTAACATCACACTCAAAGATATCGTCATACTTATCTAATGGATTAACGGGAACCACTGTGCCCACCAATTGATAGCTGCTATGGTGCACAAAGTTGAACGAAGTTTTTATCGGGCCATCCTCGCACGGAAACTCCGAGGAATACAAATACCAGTTTTTATCGATTGTCGCTTTAAAGATCAATTCAATTTCATCGCCCACTTTGGTTTCGGCCACTGAAGCAGAGTAGCTCCATTTGGCCGGTGTAAGAATCTGGGCGTTTGAAGAAACGAACGCGAAGAGAAATAACGCAAATAAAAAAAACCTCATATAATGTAGTGAAAGCGCTTTTGATGTGCAAAAGTAACGAAGGAAGAATCAGAAATGTTCACAAAGCCAGTACAAATACAGGCTTTGTAAACCCGTTTAGAATAATTTAACACCTATTTGCCATAATGCTGATTTGTAAAACCTTATCGGTCTCAATTATGCTTGTGGGTGGCTCGGTACATTGAAAAGCTCTACTGTTTCGTGGCTTTTCAAGGCTTCGTTGATTTTTTGCTGAATGTATTGTACTGCTTCTTCATCGAAGTATGCCTCGTTGCAATTTTGACAGATATTTGCCTTTACATTTTTCACAACGATCAATTTTCCTTCAATAATGTGCGTGAAATTGGTTACGCCCGGCACACATTCTCCTGTTTTACAAATAACGCATTTCATGTGTTTATAATTTGTTTTTAATGGTCACATGGAATGGCCAAATAATCATTTGCGGTTGGCACAAAGCGTTTACATAGCCATTTCATAACACTACCTTTTTGTTTTAAAATCTTCCAGCCAAATAGTCTTGTCGGGTTCGTAGCAAGTGATAACAATGCACCGGGCATCTGTATCTTGTGCTGCTACCACGTGCAGGGGGCGCTGGTTAACAAAAGTAAGAAACAATTTGCTTGGATATGGCTTGTCTTCGGGGTAATCTCTTATCATTTCGCCATTCAACACGCATTTCTCTATTTCCTGTATTGAAATGTTCTTGTCTAACATCCGTTTAACGGCATGAGCGCTGTACTGGAAACCGGAACATTTCATTTCAGAAAAAATTTCTTTTAAGATTACAGAATCTTATAGGTCTTTAGAAAAATGCTTATAAAAAGCGGTAATGGTTTCAATGCCGATCAAAAAGTTTTTGATCCCATAATGTTCGTTGGGCGAGTGAATCGCATCACTATCTAACCCAAAGCCCATCAGCACAGTATCCAGTCCTAACTCTTTTTTGAATAAAGATACGATGGGAATACTGCCCCCATCGCGCGTGGGGATGGGTGTTTTGCCCCACACTTCTTCAAACGCTTTGCTGGCAGCCTTAAATGCTTTCGAATCGGTGGGTGTTACCGCGGGCTCGCCACCATGCAGTGCTGTTACTTTTACCTTTACGGATTTGGGTGCAAGCGATTCAAAATGTTTTGTAAAGAGTTCGGTTATTTCATGATTGTTTTGATGAGGCACCAGGCGCATGGAAATTTTTGCGTAAGCTTTGGATGGCAAAACTGTTTTTGCCCCTTCGCCTGTATAACCGCCCCAGATTCCATTTACGTCTAAGGTTGGCCGGGTGCCTGTGCGCTCTAATGTAGTGTAACCCTTTTCACCGTTGATGTCGGCAATGTCTAATTCTTTTTTATATGAGTCGAGATTGAACGGGGCAAGATTTAGCGCTTTGCGCTCTTCTGCTGTGAGTTCAGCCACTTTATCATAAAAGCCAGGGATCGTAACACGTCCGTTTTCATCATGAAGGGAAGCTATCATTTTACTCAGCACGTTTGCCGGATTAGCCACCGCACCGCCATACACACCTGAATGCAAATCGCGGTTGGGGCCTGTCACTTCTACTTCCATGTAACTCAATCCGCGTAAGCCAACGGTAATAGAAGGAGTATCCAATGAAATCAAAGAAGTATCTGAAATCAAAATCACATCGGCTTTCAATTTGGCTTTGTTCTCCTTCACAAAAGTGCCCAGGTTATCGGATCCAACTTCTTCTTCACCTTCGATCATGAATTTAATATTGCACGAAAGCCGGTTTAGTTTTGTCATCGCCTCAAAGGCTTTGATGTGCATATAGAACTGGCCTTTGTCATCGCACGAACCGCGGGCATAAATCTTCCCGTCTTTTACTACAGGCTCAAAGGGAGGTGACGTCCATAAGTTAATCGGATCGGCAGGTTGCACATCGTAATGACCATACACCAACACCGTAGGTAATTTTGGGTCAATTATTTTTTCGCCATACACAATGGGGTGGCCTTTTGTTTCACAAAGCTCCACCGTATCGGCACCGGCATCTTTTAATTTTTTTACGACATATTCTGCAGCCTTCCGCACATCACCCTTGTGCTTACTATCTGCACTTACTGATGGAATGCGGAGCAACTCAAAAAGTTCATCTAAAAACCGCTGTTGGTTGGATTGAATATATTCTTTGATCATAGGTAGAAATTTTAATGCCTTACTTTTTAAAATTCTAAAGAATTGACAGATAGTCCCGCGCGCCATGCAGGATCCTATAAATCATAACTTTTTTCTTCTTAAACAAATAAAAAATCAAATATCGATTTACAACTAAATACCGATACTGAAGCAATCGCAGCCGGCTGTCGCGTGCCAGTTGGCCACACATTGGATTTTCGGATAATAATGCAAATGACTTTTCGAATCGATCGGAAAGTTTTTCTGCGGCAGCAATACTATCTTCGCTGATGTAGTCAATGATCTCTAAAAAATCTTCCCCGGCTTGCGGTGATAGCCTAACCTCGTATTTTTTTTTCATCGATCCGTTTGCGCGCTGATTTCAAAACCTCCTGGTAAGACGTGCCTTTTTCACCGGCATCAAATTGGGCCTGGCTAACGGAGAGTTTGCTGAATAAATCCAACTTTAATTCCCGTTTACGGAATTCCTGAATAGAGAGTACGACTAAATCCCCTTCTCCATTTTTGGTAATAAAAATCGGTTCCTGCGTTTCGTGGGCAAGCAGCGAAATTTCGTTTGACTTATTCCGCAAATCAGAAATTGGTTTTATTATGGCCATGTATCAAAACTATATCATTTTTATGATATTTGCACGGGTACACAAATAAATCAGTTTGATAAATTGACATGAGCCTCTCTACGGAACTGGCAGATGTCCGAAACTATAATTAGCACGGACTAATCAATACTATTATCATCGCTTCCTATGTGCTTAAAATGAATTATTTTATTATTCGTCCATTCGTAGCAATATTTGCGGTATGTCTCTATTCTTTGCCTCGCTAAACTCCGGGAGTAACGGCAATTGTTACTATATCGGCAACAAGCAGGAGGCCGTGCTTGTCGATGCGGGGATTTCCTGCCGCGAAACGGAAATCCGCATGAAGCGGTTAGGGCTGTCGTTAAAAAACGTGAAGGGATTATTTGTTACGCACGAACATTTCGATCATACAAAAGGAATCGCGGTCTTATCGAAGAAATATCAAATACCTGTTTATATCACCAACCCAACATTACAACAAGCAAGGCTCAGGATAAAACCTCATTTAGTTGCCCGGCTCAAAGCGTATGATCCAATTTCTGTTGGAGCACTTACCATAACGGCATTTCCAAAACTTCATGATGCAGTTGATCCGTTAAGTATAATTGTTGATGATGGAGTTAATAGAGTGGGCGTTTTTACCGACATCGGGTTTTCGTGCGAGCATGTGATTAAACATTTTGCGCAATGCCACGCTGCTTTTCTGGAATCAAACTATGATGAGCACATGCTGGAAGTCGGGCCCTATCCGATTCCCTTAAAAAACCGCATTCGTGGCGGCAAGGGCCACATTTCAAACAGGCAGGCTGCTAATCTTTTCAAATTGCACCGGCCTGAGTTTATGAGTCATCTCATTTTATCGCACCTTTCTGAGCATAATAATTCACAGGCACTGGTTCAAAATCTTTTCAACTCAATTGCAGGCCAAACTCAAATGGTTGTTGCTACCCGTTACCGGGAAACAGAACTCTTTTGTATTGATGGCTCAGTCAAAAATTCGAAAAGCATTGCCTATAACAAGCAAGAACAACTCTCGCTGTTTTAATTTTACCAACTGCTGCTCGAACCCCCTCCTCCGGAATCGCCTCCTCCATAACTTCCCCCGGAATCGCTACTGCTATATCCTGAATCGCTGGAAGAAGAACTTGATGAAACTACAATTTTAGGAATGACAGATTCAGCTTTGGATTTATGTTTACAGAATTTACAGAGATATTGGTACAACATAATTCCCGTAGCTGAAGTTGTTGGCGCTTTCTTTATTGAAGACCCTGTTACATAATAAGCACGCGTCTTACAGGATGGGCATTCAGTGTATTCGGTTTTATCGCTAACGTAAGCTTCATACTGCTGTACGAAACCAAAAGTCTCTTTCTCAATCGTTTTCGCTACTAACTGTTAGTTTGTTTTAAAATATTCTCTCCTGCTTTATTCGCATTGGAATTGTATTCCGGTTATCTTGTGAGGTTAGAATTCATGCTTAACCCGAAAACGAACTTGAGAGACACGAATCAACAGGGACTTTATCATCCGTCTTTTGAAAAAGACTCATGCGGTGTTGGATTTGTAGCCAACATTAAAGGAAGAAAATCGCACCAGATTGTAAGCGATGCACTCACCATGCTCGAACGCATGGAGCACAGGGGCGCGTGCGGATGCGAACCCAATACAGGTGATGGTGCGGGAATTTTAATCCAGGTTCCACACGAATTTTTTAGTAGCGAATGCAGCAAGCTCGGCTTTAAACTTCCTGCTTATGGAAGCTATGGTGTAGGGCTCGTTTTTTTCCCGCGCGATGCAAAAGTACGTGAGGAATGTCGTACGGTTTTAAACCGTCAGATCAAGAAAATGAAAATGACCCTGTTGGGGTATCGTGTTCTTCCTACCAATAATAGCGACTTGGGTGAAACTGCATTAAAAGCAGAACCGGTAATGGAGCAAGTCTTTATAAAACGTCAAGACACTCTCAACAATCCTGATGATTTTGAACGCAAGCTTTTTATTTTAAGAAAGTATTCAACACATATCATTACAGATTCAGTAAAAGGGGTTGATAATCAATTTTACTTTTCTTCCTTATCGTATAAAACCATTGCTTACAAAGGCATGGTTACGTCCGGCCAGTTGCGGCCTTACTTTGCCGACCTGGAGCATGATGATGTAGTATCAGCCTTAGCAGTTATTCACTCGCGCTTCTCAACCAACACCTTCCCTTCCTGGCGGTTAGCCCAACCTTTTCGGTACATCGCTCACAATGGCGAAATCAACACTGTGCGCGGAAATATCAACTGGTTGAATTCCAAAGAAGCCTTCTTCTCATCCGAATATTTTTCGCGCGAAGAGTTAGATATGATCCTGCCAATTGCCAACGCGAAGCAATCAGACTCTTCCAACTTAGATAACACCATTGAACTACTTGTGCATGCCGGTCGCTCATTGCCTCATGTCATGATGATGTTAATTCCTGAAGCGTGGGATGGCAACGAAGGGATGACACAGGAGAAAAGGGATTTTTACGAATACCACGCCAACCTGATGGAGCCGTGGGATGGCCCGGCTTCAATCACGTTTACCGATGGTAAAATTGTGGGTGCAACATTAGATCGCAACGGACTTCGTCCTTCCCGTTTTGTCGTTACGGATGATGATCTTGTTATTATGGCATCGGAAGTAGGTGTGCTGGATGTTGATCCCGCTAAGGTGATTACAAAAGGCCGCTTGCAGCCAGGCAAAATGTTTGTTGTTGATTTGGAGCAAGGTCGCATTATCAGCGATGACGAATTGAAAAAAGAAATTTGCACACGCCAGCCATACGGCCAGTGGTTAAAAGAAAACAAAGTCCGCCTTCAGGATCTCCCTGAACCAGGCGGAAGTTTTCACAAATACGATCCGGTAACCTTCTTAAAGCGCCAGATTTCGTTTGGCTATACGTCCGAAGATTTGCGTTTTATTGTTTCGCAAATGTGCGAGACCGGTAAAGAAGCATTAGGCTCTATGGGAAATGATACTCCGTTAGCCGTGTTATCAAAACAAGCGCAACATCTGTCGAGTTATTTCAAGCAACTTTTTGCACAAGTTACTAATCCTCCAATCGATCCAATACGCGAGCGATTGGTGATGTCATTGGCATCGCATGTTGGTGGTTCATTAAATTTATTAGAAGAATCACCAGAGCATTGCATCACGCTTGAACTTCCAACACCCGTGCTCTCCAATACCGAGTTGGAAAAGATTCGCTACATCGATCACCGTCATTTACAAACAAAAACGGTTTACACGTATTTTAAAGCGGATGGAAAACCCGGCTCGCTTCAAAAAGGATTAGACCGCGTATGTCAATATGTAACCGATGCCATTGAAGATGGTTTTACCATTGTTATACTTTCCGATAGAAGTTTTGACAGTGGGCACACACAAATTCCTTCATTGCTTGCAGTAGCTGCGGTACATCATGATTTGATCCGCAAAGGACTGCGTGGAAAAATCGGTTTGTTAGTGGAGGCCGGTGAAGTGTGGGAAACGCATCACTTTGCTACGTTGATTGGTTACGGTGCCTCAGGGGTAAATCCGTATCTCGTGTTTCAAACGATTCACGACATGAAAAAACAAAACCTGTTGCCGGAAGGATTAACTGAAGAGAAAGCAATTTACAATTATAAAAAAGCGGTAACGGGCGAGCTGCTGAAGGTAATGAGTAAGATGGGTATCTCTACATTACAATCGTATCATGGTGCCCAGATTTTTGAAGCGTTGGGGATTCATAAAGATGTAATCGACCGCTATTTTACAGGAACTGTTTCGCGCATTGGCGGCTTAACGCTTGATGATATTGCGCGTGAAGCTATTGCAAAACATCAACTGGCATCTCCTAAAGTGAATAACGGATTACCACGACTTGCCGTGGGCGGAGTCTACCAATGGAAGCAACGTGGCGAAGCACACTTGTTCAATCCGCAAACCATTCATTTACTTCAGCACTCCACCAAGAGCAATGACTATTCGATCTTTAAGAAATATTCTACCCTCATTAATAACCAAAGTGAAAAAGCAATCACGCTTCGCAGTTTGTTAAAATTTAAAAAGGGAAAATCAATTCCGCTAAGCGAAGTTGAGCCCAAGGAAAATATCTTCAAGAGATTTGCCACTGGCGCTATGTCATTTGGATCAATATCGTTCGAAGCACATAGTACGTTGGCTATTGCCATGAACCGCATTGGCGGTAAAAGTAATTCGGGTGAAGGGGGCGAAGATGAAGCACGCTTTACGCGAAAAGAAAACGGGGATTGGGAAAATTCAGCGATCAAGCAAGTAGCTTCCGGTCGTTTTGGAGTGACCAGTTATTACCTGACCAATGCAGGGGAGCTTCAAATAAAAATGGCGCAAGGTGCCAAGCCGGGTGAAGGAGGTCAATTGCCAGGCCATAAAGTGGATGATTGGATTGGTCGTGTGCGTCATTCAACACCGGGTGTTGGATTAATTTCTCCTCCCCCTCATCATGATATTTATTCCATCGAAGATTTAGCGCAACTCATATTCGATTTAAAGAATGCAAATCGTGAGGCGCGCATCAATGTTAAACTGGTATCAGAAGCCGGAGTAGGGACCATCGCATCCGGAGTCGCGAAAGCACATGCCGATGTGATCTTGATTGCCGGCCACGATGGAGGAACCGGAGCTTCCCCGATCAGCTCTATCCGTCATGCGGGATTGCCCTGGGAAATGGGCCTTGCAGAAGCCCATCAAACATTAGTAAGAAATAAATTACGTGGCCGCGTTACGCTGCAAACGGATGGACAGATTCGCACGGGTCGTGATTTAGCCATTGCTGCTTTGCTTGGCGCGGAAGAGTGGGGTGTTGCAACCGCTGCGCTTGTTACAACAGGTTGTATCATGATGCGCAAGTGTCATCTGAATACCTGTCCTGTGGGAGTAGCTACTCAAAATAAAGAATTGCGTGCGCTGTTTACGGGCAAGCCGGAATACGTTGTTAACCTTTTCACATTTTTAGCAGAAGAACTTCGTGAGGTAATGGCTGAGCTTGGGTTCCGCACCGTAAATGAAATGGTTGGTCAGGCCGATCGGTTAGAAGTACGCGACTTAACGGATCATTGGAAATATTCAAACTTAGATTTATCCCCTTTACTGATTAAAGATCCAATCAGTTTAGATACTGCCTTGTTCAAACAAGAAGAACAAGATCATGGTATTGAAAATGTTCTTGATCGAAAATTAATTGCGTTGGCTCAACCTGCGTTGACCGATGCTTCTCCTGTTGAGGGTGAATTTAAAATTACCAATCAGGATCGTGCCGTAGGCACTATGTTATCTAATGAAATCTCTAAAGTCTTTTTAGGACAAGGCTTGCCGGATGATACAATTCGAATAAAATTTAATGGAACAGCCGGCCAAAGCTTTGGGGCTTTTGTTGCACATGGTGTGACTTTTGAATTGGAAGGTGATGCGAATGATTATTTTGGTAAAGGGCTTTCAGGAGGCAAACTCATTTTATCCCCTCCGGCACAAGCCACTTACAATTCTGCAAAAAATATTATTGTAGGGAATGTCGCATTTTTTGGGGCTACCTCTGGTGAATCATTTATTGGTGGTATGGCAGGTGAGCGATTTGCTGTGCGTAACTCTGGTGTACGCGTAGTGGTTGAAGGTGTTGGCGATCATGGGTGCGAATACATGACCGGAGGCACAGTGATTGTGCTTGGCGATACGGGAAGAAACTTTGCGGCCGGTATGAGCGGTGGGGTTGCTTACGTGTGGGACGTAAACAACACGTTTGTAAAAAACTGCAACATGGAAATGGTAATGCTCGATATACTTGATGCTGAAGATGAGCAATTGCTAAGGAGCATGATTAAATCTCATCAACAGGTTACAAAGAGCAAGGTTGCTTCGCACATCCTGAGTTACTGGC
>CAZNRJ010000091.1:0-11782 GCA_964574945.1 uncultured Ohtaekwangia sp.
CCACGAAGCAGGGTTTTTAATACCTGCTGCTGCAATTTGCCACTCATCAAGTGTTGGGAGCCTGAACTTCACCTTCTTATACTTGCGTTCAGTCGCATTATTATAGTGTTGGGTGAGCCACTCGCAATATGCATTTGCCGCTTCAAACGAAATATTTACAGCCGGGTAATGATTAAAGTATTTGTTCTTTTTGCTCTCTGTTCTTGGTTGCGAATAATTGGACATGAATGAAAATGCAGGTTCCTCATATCGGCTGAAATCAAATCTATATTTTTCGTTTAGATCATTCCGATTATTCTTCACCAGGTAAGCAAGAAATTCATTGTATTGGTCATTTCGAACTTCCGATTCTTCTGCATAGATTTTTGCAGAAATGGGTTTAAACCTGCCCTCCAGCGATTTTGGATTTAGATCGTACGGGAAATAGGGTACTTCAGCAAAATCATTTCTTTTAAGAAAAGTACTGAGTACGTTTTCCTTTCCGCTATCGGTGGCAATCCGTTTCAGCAGGGTCATTACTTCATTTTGTTTCTCGCTGTTTCCCTGATCCCGATAATGTTCATAAAGCAAGACTAACGGCACTAAATAATTTGCACTCAACACTTTTCCGGTGGCACTTTCGCTCTCGCCATTAAAATCTACAGTCAGGTAATCCATTAAAAAACGGTTCTCTAAATTCTCTTTTATCAAAGCAATATTATCCATACGCACCGGGCTTTGCTGAGATGTAAGGCCTACTACATACAGTTGATCCTTCATCGTGGCAATGTTATCCTTAGAAAGCGTTAAGGCATAATAAAACTTGCGATCTTGATTTTCTACCGGTAATGCAGCACAAAAAAGCTGTTTAAAATTCTTTTCTGATTCCGAAACGGATTTAAAAACCAACCCGGCCTGTTCAAATTTAGCTTTACGATAATCCGGTTGAATAACCATATCTAAATTAAGTACCGTTACATCCTTTCGTACATTCCAAATATCCTGCAAAGCCAAAAGAGGAAGTGTTGTGTTGTCACCTTCCGTAAATAGTACAGAGCCTGCCTCAACAGACATCAATACATTGTAGCTGTAGTTGAGAAGCGAAACCGGCAACAAGCCTGCTTCGTACATTTTCTTTTCAAACATCACTCTTTTATCCGAATCAAATTGAAATTCGTTTGCTAACGCTAATAATCCATACGTACCTGAGTGAGTTGGATTGAGTTCATAAGCTTTGTTTAAATCCCGGATAGCTTCTCCTGTAAATCCGCCATGCCAGCCACGGATTAAATAATACTCAAACGAATTGGGAACAGCATTGCCCATACGGGTAACGATGCCACCAAGCAGTTGATCATCTTCCTGTGCAAAACGGGCAGCTGCATAATAATTAAGCCATGCGTCAGAATTTTGAGGATTACTTTTCAGAACAGAATTCCACTCAATCTCCTGATTGGCATACCAATGGATGGGTTTCAGTTCTTTTGTTTTTGGTAAAATAGTTTCAGGGGTTCCTGCAAAAGCACCGATGGAAATAAAAAGAAGGGTTAGAAATCTCATAGTACGGGTTTTACTGCCCTGTACACCCGAGATCGGGTTTGGTTCAAGTTACCTCCTCAAATAGATAAATCCATGCAAGGGTTTATCTCCATTATTTTTATCAATTACATAATAATAAGTGCCATCAGATAGTGATTTAGTAAAAAAGTCATCCTTGAAATATTCAAATGGCATTTGAATATTTCAAGGATAGGAATATCTTTGACTATGATTACGCGGGGGCTTGAAAAAACTATGGTACGGGCGCTAAGCTCTTTTCCGGCTTTGGCCATTCTGGGCGCCAGGCAAGTGGGCAAAACAACCCTGGCCAAACAGTTGTCTGGTAAATTAAAGAAATCTGTCCACTACATTGACCTGGAGCGGCCCAGTACACTGGCAACTCTTATGCGCGAACCTGAAGAATATTTAGCTTCGTACGCTAACCAATGCGTTATCATTGATGAAATACAACGATTGCCATCTCTCTTTCCCATGTTGCGTTCATTGATCGATGAAAAGAGAAAACCGGCCCGATTTATCATTACAGGTTCTGCTTCACCTGAATTATTAAAGGGTGCATCTGAAAGTTTAGCCGGAAGAGTAATGTACTATCAATTAAACCCAATTGGCCTTCACGAATTGCCGGAGAAAATAAGTCTTAAACAGCATTGGTTGCGAGGCGGTTTTCCAATACCACTTACCATGAGGTCAAATTCGCTGCGCATTGATTGGATGGATTCTTTTATTACTACTTACATTGAAAAGGATCTCCCATTTCTTTTTGATGTTAAGTTTTCGGCTGTCACCATGCGCAAGTTATGGCAAATGCTTGCTCACGTCCATGGTTCCATTCTTAATGCCGAAAATCTTGGCAACTCACTGGATATTACTGGTACTACATTAAAGCGGTATATCGATTTCTTAGAAGGAGCTTTTATCATCAAACGGCTGCCTCCTTTTTTTATCAATCAGGGAAAACGTTTGGTAAAAACCCCCAAAGTGTATATTAATGATAGCGGTATTCTGCATTTTCTACTCAATCTTCATTCTGAAAAAGAATTAATCAATCATCCGAAATTGGGTAACTCCTGGGAAGGATATGCTATCAGTCAAATAATGTATGCCAAGAATACACGTTTAGACGCCTATTACTATCGCACCCATGCAGGAGCTGAATGTGATTTGGTTCTTGCACGTGGTCATGAAGTAAAAGCAGCAATTGAAATTAAGTATGCAAAGTCAGCAGCAGTCACAAAAGGATTTCATAACTCTGTTGCCGATTTAAAATCGAAAAATAATTTTATGATTACACCTATGGAAACAGATTATATTTCGAAGGATGGCGTGCGAAGAGTTGGACTTTCAGTCTTTATTAACAAATATCTTCCTAAACTCGCCTGAGAACAAAAAGAAATTCAGATATAATACACCCACTCTTTATACTGCCCATCCAATGGATTGAAATCACTTCGCTTTTCAAAATGCCAGTCCAACACTTCGAGTTCAACAATCCGATCGAGTTGTAAATTTCTATACCCTTCTTTGCCACCTGCTTTCGTGAACCCGAAAGTTTGCCAGCAGACCAGCACAATTTGATTTTTTGAAGTACGGGTAATCCCGTAAGGACAAATAGTTCGTGTAAGCGGTTCGCCCTCTAATAAAATACGGCAGGCAAGTTTTTCTTGCGAAGCCTGCCAAAATAATTGCGTGGCCTCTTCAATGTTCATGCACTGACAAAATTAGTTGACATAGATACTAAATGCTTTTTTCGATGTAAGACTTCCAATGGATTGCAATTCATGTCCTTTGTTTTTACAGAAGGATTCAAATTCAGAAGCATGATCTTTATCTACCGAAACTAACAAGCCGCCACTTGTTTGCGGATCGGCTAATATAACTTTCTGTGCTTCATTAATTCCTTCGATTTTTTGACCATAGCTCTCCCAGTTTCGTTGTGTGCCTCCGGGCATTGACTTTTGTGCAACGTAGTGTTCTAAAAAATCAAAGCGCGGCACTTTATCAAATTGAATTTCGGCAGAAAGATTACTGCCTTCACATACTTCAGTAAGGTGACCCAGCAAACCAAAGCCCGTAACATCGGTCATGGCATTTACATAAGGTAGCTTCCCAAAATCTGCACCGAGCTTGTTCAAGGTTAACATTGTATTAATAGCAACCTGCAGATGTTCTTCGCTAACTATTCCTTTCTTCTGTGCGGTTGTTGTAATACCAATGCCCAGCGGCTTGGTTAAATACAATAGCGAACTTTCTTTTGCAGTATCATTCCGCTTTAGATGCTCCTTTTTAACCTTGCCTGAAACCGCCAAACCAAAAACGGGTTCCGGACAATCAATGCTATGTCCTCCCGCTAACGGTATTCCGGCTTCGGCACAAACCTTTCTGCTGCCTTCAAGTACCCCTTGCGCAACTTCAGCAGGAATTTTATTAATCGGCCACCCTAAAATCGCGATTGCCATAAAAGGTTCGCCACCCATTGCATATACATCGCTGATTGCATTCACCGAAGCAATTGATCCGAAGGTGAATGGATCATCAACAATTGGCATAAAAAAATCGGTGGTGCTGATAATGCATGTGCCATCCCCTAAATCAAAAACCGCTGCATCATCTTTCGAATCGTTGCCCACCAATAAGTTTGGAAACGTTGCTTTTGGCAAATCGGAATGGAGCATTTTATCGAGCACGGCCGGAGAAATTTTGCAGCCGCAACCCGCACCATGAGAGTATTGAGTCAGTTTTATATCGTTCATCGTTTTAGAAATTTAAACACATAGGCACATAAGACTCATAGAATTTTCGATGTTTTTGCAAATTAGAGTATTCTATGTTCCTATGTGTTTAATCATATTTAAAGCAAACTCATCTGAATCGCTTCCATCCCAGGCCAAAGAAAACTTAACTTGTGAATTTCTTTTTTCAATGCTTCTCAGGTAAGCCTTGTCGTAGTAGGTCAGTAAAATATCAATGGTACTGTTCATATCACCGGTCATTAATTTTTCCTTTGCATGATTAAAATGTTGACCACCGAGCTTGGTTACAATCTTACCCATAATAGAAAGAAATTCATCACGGTCTGCGGCACCATATTCGTCCACCAACCGCTTCACGCGAACTTCCTTTGCCACATCCATCTTCACCAAAGGCGCACGGTTCATAGTTCTCCAAAAATCAGATGGCAAAAATATTTTTCCGATGGCAATCGATTCATCTTCTACCCAAATACGCTTGCCGGGATCAAGTAAAAGAACCTCTTCAAATAATTCATTTTGAAACTGTTCGGTAGTGGGTTGTGGGGGCATAAGCAATCCACCAAATGCAGAACCTTTATGGTTTGCTAAACTTTCCAAATCAAGGACTTGCTCACCTTTTGATTTTAATGCACGCAACACTTCGCTTTTGCCGCTGCCCGTGCATCCCGTTAACATGATAAGGTTGAATGACTTTTTGAACGATTCCAAAGCCTGACTGCGATATGCCTTGTAACCACCTTTTAAAGATTGAGCCTTCATACCGGCCATCTCAACAAACCGGCAGAAATTATTGGAGCGCATTCCGCCACGCCAGCAATGAACAAGCAATTCTTTATTGGGAATTAACCGTTCGGTCTCTGAAATAATATCTGATAATCTCGGGCCAACTAACCTAAAGCCAGTTTTGATCGCCTCTTGCTGACCCTTCTCTTTGTAATCCGTGCCAACCGCAATCCGTTCCTCATTATTGAGTAACGGAATATTTATGGACTTCCGGATATGACCTTGCTGGTATTCGCCTTGCGAACGAACATCCACAACGGGCAATTGGTTGCGAAGGGTAAGAAATTCATCGAGGGTAACTGCCATCATTCAAAGTTCGCGAACGATTGCCAAGTTAACCAACTAAGTTGTGCTAATCGTTAAAATTAACGGTGATACTGGTAGCAATACCAACCCTGAAACCATAATTCAGGTATTGACCGTTTTGAAAGGCAGCAGCCGCTTCCAAACGGAAGATTCTCAGGATGCCATCAATGCCATAACCCACTTCTGTATAATTTTTAGAGGTTGGCGTGGCCAGGTAGTTAACAAAAATGTTTTCGGTAATTCCCGTTACCCGGATCATTGGAAAGCGGGTTACTAAAAATTTCCTGAAATGATAATGCGCATTGGCTGAGAAATACTCACTCGCTGTGCTGTGTTTGTAGTAATCCAACAGGCGATAACTTCCTACAGGATCGGTAGTAACAAAAGGAGTCAGGTTACCCAAAAAATGTTTATAGTCCATGAAGTAAAGGTTACTCGTGTTGAAAAAGGTACCCGCTTGCCAGGCCAAATCCAGCTTACCCCTGATCCCAATTTTAAACTCATCCTTAAACCCAAGTTCTATTTGATCAAAAGCCACTTCGCTATCTGCAACACCTTTTATTCCCTTTCTATAATTAAATGATAGTAGCGGAGAGGATCCGCCTACGCGCATTTTATGTCCATTCCGAATTCTGTATTTCTGCCACGGCCGCGCATCTAAACTAACCGAACCAATAAAAGCCCGGTTGGGATTAAAACTTGTAGTGGGCAACTCAAGGTTCACAGGTTCGTTTGGAGTGTACTGATCCCTGTTGCTTTTGAAAAAAGTATAAGAACTGTTATTAAATAATTCGGAGCGTCTCGCCCACGTCCAATGTGTGCGAAATGTATATTTGTCATCAATCCGCTGCGTATAGTTTAGGTCAACAAAATTGCGTTCATAAATTTTCATATAACTATCGCCCAAGAAAAGCGAGGTAAATGTATTCACTAACGAATGGATGGGCTCTGCTGAATTAAATTGCTCAACGTATTGCCCGCTTTCCACGGTAAGGCGTTTGTTTTTGAAACGATAATCCACGCGAAGTTTCCCGGTGAGTTTCTCACGCGAGAAGGCATAGCGCGCAATGGGGCTAATTTCAAGTCGCGAAGTTTGTGGTCGTTTATCTTTATCTAAAGAATCGCGCTTCACCCAACGCTTGTAAAAGCTTACGCGGTAAATCAGGTTGAATCCTTCCACCGAATTAAATCCACCGTAAGGTGTATGGATACGAAAGTCGGCAGTTTTCCCGATTCCATAGGTATCACCGATAAGCACCTCCCAGGGTTGGAACCCTTTTTTGCTTTTGCTTGAGTTACGCAACGTATCGCCTTCATCCTTCTTGCGTTGCACCTGGGTAAGACTATCATCAATGTGATAGCCTCGTTGTTCTTCTTTGGTAAGAGGGGTTGGCCGCATCTCAACCCAATACGTAGAATCTTTTTTATATGCTAACGAATCCACCGAATAGGTAGATTCTGAGATCACCTCAGGCTCTTTCTGTTCGCTCGTCTCTTGTTTTTCGTACTCCCTGATTAGCTGCTTTAGTTCTTTGCGGGTCACTTCTTTTCCTTCCTTTAGCCGCTCCTGAAGATCCTGGCCTTTCTTACTAAATGTTTGCTCAACTTTTTTTGCTTCCTCCTTCTCCACTTTTTCGTCAATCACGATCATCTCCAACTGCAGGTCGGGATTGAGTGTAATAGAGTAATCCTTCATGGTTGCCAGGTACTGACCTTCAAACTCAAACCCAAATACTTTTCCATCCACTTTAAATTGTTGCGATACAGGTAGCCAGGCTTTATCTTCAATGGGTGTATATAGTTGATTGATATGAAAGTTAATTCCCATCTTGGTGGTCTTCATATCGAGACTATGGATACTCCACCAATCTTCAACTATATAAATCAATCCTTCAAAAACATTATCTCCGCGAGAGCGGGGAGTCACCCTTATCTTACTGATTTCATAATCACGATCGCGGAAAGAGCCTAAATACTCAAACCTATAATAAGAAAATGATTTTGGTGAAAGCGGAGAAACCGTTTCGGCAATTTCAGGTTGATAGAAACTGCCAAAAATAAACGAGTTAGGGGACGAACCTTTGTTGTCGCCATTTGTATAAACAGCAATTACCTTTTCCTCAAATTTATTAGGCCGGGTATATTTTATTTCACTTACCGATTCGGAAATAAAAACGCGGTCTTTAGTAATTCCTTCTTTTTCCAGCGCCTTCTTTGCAAGCCACGGATAATCTGTAAGCTGGCCCTTCCCTTTGATATAGACTTTGGCCGAGTAGGCATCAAGTTGTTGCGTGTGATACTTCGCTTTGGCTATCGCCTTCCGCATGATAGTATACGCGGGATCTTCCTTTCCTGCACGGACTATTACATCGCGCAAAACAATTACTTGCTGTTTTAAGGTTAGATTGATCTCAATAAAATCAGACCCAACTTCCACTACCCGGGTTACGGCTTCATACCCGAGATATTGAAACAGCACATCATAGCGTCCGGGCGCTAATTGAACTTCATACCTGCCTTCAAAATCTGTGGCACTGCCTGTACCCGTTTGCTTAACAAAAATGGTTGCGTAGGCTAATGGGCCGGCATCTTCACTTTTAATGATTCCGCGAATACCGCCCGCGTGTGAATATATGAATGTGAAAAGGAAGAATGCAGTAAAAACTATTTTCATCACCTTCATAGACGCAATCAGCTGTATTATAGTTGTCTTAGGTTAGCAAATTTCAGCGATAAAAATCCTTTATACGAATCATTTGCTCCACCGCTTCAGGAACGAGGTACCGAATCGATTTATTGTTTTTAATGCACTGACGGATATAGGTAGCTGAAATATCCAGCAAGGGAGCCTCAATCATCTTTACCTGGGGATGACGAACCAACTCTGAATTTGTTACATGCGGCCTTGGATAAACATACAGGCCAAATTGATCGAGTATCTGTTCGTGATTTTTCCACCGGGTGAAGCTTGCCAGGTTGTCTTCACCAATAATTACTTTAAATTCCTTACCGGGAAATTTTTCGGTTAGGTGAGCCAGTGTGTGCGATGTATAGCTTGGTTTAGGTAAATTAAATTCAACGTCTGATACTTCTAATTTGTAATGATCGGCAATGGCTGCCTTCACCAAATCATACCGGTCAAATTCGTGTAAGAGTCCTTTGCTTTGCTTGAGGGGGTTTTGCGGGGAAACAACAAACCAAACTTTGTTCAAGTCCGTGTTTTCGGCCATGATGTTGGCAATAATCAAATGCCCAATGTGAATTGGGTTGAAGGAGCCAAAGAAGAGACCGATTTTCACAACTCAAATTGCTTTAAAAATTCCTTCGGAGTGAGTACGGGTATGTCGGCATATTTAAAGTCAGCTTTGTCACGGGTTATAATTGCATCAATCCCGTTTATTTCTGAAGCTGCATAAAACTGAAGGCCATCTTCGAAATCTTTGAACTGCGATCTCAGGTTTTTCTCAAAATGGCTGCGTTCAAGATCTATCACATCAATCCAGAAGAGAAGCCGTTCAATTATTTTAAAGGGGTTTTTTCCATTACGCCTAACGATATAAGCAACATTTGCTAACGTTAACGCGGAAGTGTGAATTGCAATTCTTTCACTTTCGTGGAGTAAGAATATTTTTTGAGCCTCTTTTACAAAAGGATCTCTGTCCAGAACAAAATCCAATACCACATTGGTGTCCAAAAAAACCTGATGGTACATTTACCTGTATTTTTCCATTAAATATTTATCTCGCTCCTCCTTATAGTTAAAGTCATTGGGCACTTCCCCTCCAATACCTTTTAATTCGAGGATGCTTGTACGTTTTTTATTTTTCGAAGGCTCCTCTGTTATTTGCCTGAAATACTCCTCCACAACTTTAGAAAGGCTCTTTCCTTTTTTTTCTGAATACCGCTTTGCGCGTTCAATAATTTTGTTATCGATGCTTAGTGTGAGTTTAGTAGTCATACGTAACGTACTTTATTATACGTAAAGGTAAGAAATTACAAAGATGGATTCAAACTATGTGCGCACAACAAAGTTGCACCTGACTGTGCAAGCCCTTACACTGCACGAAGCGTTTCGTACAATAAGGCTTCGGCAAAGGCATGTAAACAAGATATTGCAAAAGTTTGCATACCTCAAATTAAGCCTTAAAAGAATCATAAAGCCGTTGGGCCTCCTTCAACGATTTATCCAACTCTTCATTCACCAGCACCACATCAAACTTATCCTGAAAAGTCAATTCAAATTTTGCCTTAAATAATCTGCGCGAAAGGCTCTCATCGCTTTCTGTTCCGCGTTCTTTCAAGCGGTTCTCCAAAACTTCCATCGAAGGGACTTTCACAAAAATAGCCAGGGCTTTATCACCAAAATATTTTTTTAAGTTGATTCCGCCCTTTACGTCCACATCAAAAATTACATTTTTGCCTTCGTTCCAAATTTTCTCAATTTCAGTTTTAAGGGTACCATAAAAATTTCCGGCATACACTTCTTCCCACTCAATAAATTCTTCATTATCTATTTTTTCTTTGAACTCTTCGGGGGAAAGAAAATGATAATCCTTACCATCTTGTTCGGTGCGGCCGCGCTTATCACGGGTTGAGGCTGAAATTGAAAACCCGAGATCTGGATTATTGTTAAGCAAGTGATGAACCAAGGTTGTTTTTCCTGAACCGGACGGGGCCGAAAAGATTAACGCTTTGCCGGCCATTAAGAAGCGAGGTTTTTGCTGATTTGAGTTTTTATTTGATCGACTAATTCGTTGGGGACTGAATCGCCACAGCAGCGGGTTTTAAGCAATTCTTTTAAGGTGGCATCAAGGTCATACGACTTAAAACAGGGAAGGCAATTATTCATGTGGGCCTTGAAGTAAACCTGCTGTTCGGCAGTTGCTTCGCCATCAAGAATCAGCTGCAGCATTTCCATACACGATGGTTTCGTTCCGTCTGCAAGAATAAAAGGATTGAGAGGCTTTGTCATAACTCGGTATTTTTATAACCCATAGATTTGGCGTATTCGCTAAGTTTTTCTTTTAATAAATTCCGTGCACGGTGCAACCTGCTTCGCACGGTACCTATTGGTATATCGAGAATTTTTGCCATCTCCTCGTATTTAAATCCTTCCAGATCGCACAAAATAATTACCGTTCGAAAATCCACATCCAATGAATTTAATGCATTCGAAATTTCATCCCCAATCATGTCCTTGAGCGACTCCACGCGCAAGTCGGGGGTTATTTGCCGGTCTACATCTTCCGAATTATAATACGTCTCTACCTCCTGATAATCGACTTTTGAGGGTTCCTTGGTCTTCTTGCGATAATCATTGATAAAACTGTTTTTCAGAATGCGAAACAGCCAGGCCTTTGCATTAGTTCCTTTTTGGAAGGATTCTATGAAACGATATGCTTTTAAATAGGTATCCTGCACCAAATCCTTGGCATCATCCTGATCGAATGTAAGCCTGAACCCGAAATTGTACATGGACTTGATATGAGGCAGGAATTCGTTATTGAAGATGTCATTCTTCTCCTGGTCGGTATATGATTGTTTGGGGGCTTCTTCCATGAAGGGTCAAAAATAGGAAAAAAGGGGTGAGATAATGAAGTTAATTTAGAATCCCCTCGAAGCGCTATACTTATTTTTGATGATGTTAAAGAATGCGTTTATCATTTATTAATCTGCGAAGGTACATCTTAAAGGTCTTCTGGACTGTCCATCTAATTTTACGTGAAATATTACTTGGTTTGCTGGATATTGTTGAACTTAAGTGTCCATTATGGGAGCCTTGTTCAACCAAAGGCGGATGAGCCCAATACATTTTCACCACGTTCCTTTCTATTAAACTATTAAACCACCAATCTATCACATAATTGCATTTGGTCTTTTCCAGGTCCGAAAGTATATTCTTCGCTGCCTTTAAGTCTATCAGGTAAGCTCCGGCCATTCTGCTTTCGTTAGCCCTATAAAGAGACCTTCCTTTTTTTACTTGCCAGTAGGAAGGAAACCGGAGTGTGCTGTTTTCCAACGATATCATAAAGCCTTTCTCTAATTTTTTTATTTCCTCATCCATTTTAGAAAATTGCTCAACAAAGTTTCCTAAGAAAAAAGGATCATTCTCGAAAATGATTCCATATTCAACTCCTTCTGCAACCATTTTTTCGTAAGCAAGAATATGATTTAGGGTACAGGATAAAACTCCCTTGCTTAAAATGGATTCGATATTGGATACAAAATACTTATCCAGCAAAGGTTTTGTAAAATGAACAGGATCTCCATCCGTTACAAAATTGAACTTCAAATTATTTCTTCCGAATAATTCTGTTACACGGGCGCCTTGTTGTTCATACCCTTTTAGGGCATGAACAACGTATATGGAACTGTTGGCTATTACACTACCCATCTTATTTTGC
>CAZNRJ010000092.1:0-9987 GCA_964574945.1 uncultured Ohtaekwangia sp.
AACGGTAATCTTTTCAACACACATCATGCAGGAGGTTCAGGCGATTTGCGATCGGGTGATTGTAATTAATCAGGGGGAGATTGTTGCCGATGACCGTGTGACTAATCTTTTAAAGCTTCAGGGCAAAGCAAATGTGGTAGTTGAATTTGAAGAGGAGGTAAGTGAAGAAGCATTGAATGCATTGGCGGGTGTTGAAAAAGTTACCCGGCTTGAGAAAGGTTTATATCGCCTCACGGCAAAAGAAGGAGCCGATTTACGCCCCGAAGTATTTCGGTTTGCTTCCGAGCAAAAGCTTTCGCTGATAGGATTGAGGCAGGAAGAGAATACGCTCGAAGATATTTTCAGGTCACTCACCGTTAAAGAAGAGGTTTCATGATTCAGGTTTTTGTTAAAGAGTTTAACAGCTTTCTGAATTCACTGATCGCCTACATTGTGATCGGAGCTTTCCTCACCGGCATTGGGTTGTTGATGTGGGTGTTCCCTGAAACTTCGGTATTGGATTATGGCTTTGCCGATCTGGACACGTTATTCTCCATGGCGCCTTATGTGTTTATCTTTTTAATTCCGGCTATCACCATGAAAAGTTTTGCGGAAGAAAAGAAGATGGGAACATTGGAGTTGCTGCTGACAAAACCATTAAGCGATTGGAATGTAGTGCTGGGAAAATTTTTTGCCACCTGTGCATTAGTGTTGTTGGCGTTACTGCCTACATTCATTTATTATTATTCTGTTTACTTGTTAGGCAACCCGGTTGGTAATGTTGATTCTGCCGGGGTGATGGGATCGTATCTTGGGCTGGCATTGCTTGCCATGGTTTTTTGTGCAGTCGGACTTTTTGCATCTTCGCTCACATCTAACCAAATTGTTTCCTTCATCCTTGCTGCCTTTTTATGTTTTATTATTTACACAGGATTTGAATCGCTTTCTTCTTTTGGCGGAAATGCAGCGCTGATGATTAAACAAGTGGGGATAATTTATCACTACGAATCGTTGAGCAAAGGGTTGATTGATAGTCGCGATGTGATTTATTTTTTAAGCGTAGCCGGATTTATTTTACTCACAACCAAAGTGGTTATAAGCAGCAGGCAATGGTGAAGTGGATGCAAAGCAAAAAAACAGGCGACTTGCTGCTGCTGGCCAATGGGTTGGGATTGGTTATCTTACTGAACCTGCTTGCTTCATTTTATTTTTTCAGGGTTGATTTAACGGAGGAGAAAAGATATTCCATCCAACCGCAAACAAAAGAGCTTCTTAAAACACTGGATGATATTGTGTTTGTGGAGGTATTTTTAGAAGGAGAGGATCTCAATCCTGAATTCAGACGATTCCAAAAATCGGTTCGTGAAACATTAGAAGAGTTTCGGATTCATTCGGACAACCGCATTCAATATACATTTACAAATCCGCTGCAAGCGTTAAATGAAAAAGCGCGTAACGAATACATCTCCGAATTAAACTCAAAAGGCATAAGTCCACGCAATGTGATTGAAACCCGCGATGGACAGCGAGTTGAAAAATTTGTTTTTCCAGGAGCATTGATTTCATACGAAGGGTTTGAAACAGGTGTGATGTTGTTGAAAGGAAACCGCGCGCAAAGTATTAATCAATCTGTTGAGGAAGTTGAGTTTGAATTGGCAAATGCAATCCACAAGCTCACAAACACAAACCGAAAACGGGTGGGGTTGATTACCGGTCATGGTGAATTGGATAGTCTGGAGTTTGCAAGTTTTAACAATGCCTTGCTCGATCAGTATGATGTGTTTAATGTTACGCTTTCGCGGAAAGCTTCCGTTACCGGCTACGATGCATTAATCATCGCAAAACCAACCCGGGAATTTTCAGAACCTGATAAATATAAATTAGATCAGTACCTGATGCGGGGCGGAAAAATTCTTTTCCTGTTGGATCGATTGGATGCAGATATGAGTCATGCGTCTGAGGATGACTATTATGCGTTTCCCTACAATCTCAATTTGGATGATCAGTTATTCAAGTATGGAGTTCGGATAAACCAGGATCTTATCCAGGATGGGGTGTCAGGTAAATATCCGATTGTAGTAGGCGGTGATCGCAACCGCCCGCAGATCATGCAATTGGATTGGCCGTTTTTTCCGTTGGTGAATCAGTATGCCAATCATCCGATCACCCGAAACCTGGATGCATCCCTATTAAAGTTTGTGAGCAGCATTGATACTGTAAAGGCAACGGGTGTAAAAAAGACCCCGTTGTTTTTCTCTTCACCGTATTCACGCAAAGTAGCAGCCCCGGTAAAAGTAGGAGTGAACGATCTGCGCAAGCAAATGCAGGAAGGCGGATTTAATGCAGGAAAAATTCCGATCAGTTATTTACTGGAAGGGGAATTTACTTCGCTCTATAAAAACAGGTTTGCCCCTGGTGGTACAGATACAACTGTCTTTAAGGAAAGCAGTGTGCCTGCAAAAATTATTGTTGTGGCTGATGGCGATCTTGCGCGTAACGATGTAAATCCCCGCGATGGCAATCCGCAGCCGCTCGGTCTTGATCCATTTACACAATACACATTTTCAAATCAGGATTTACTTATGAATATGGTGGCTTACCTGGTTGAGGAAAACGGTTTGATCAAAGCGAGGAATAAGGAGGTAAAAGTAAGACCATTAGATAAAGAGAAAGTGCGCAGTGAACGAACGTTTTGGCAAGTGATCAATTTGCTGCTTCCGTTGGTGGTGCTTATAATTTTTGGAGTGATCCGTTCGTATTGGAGAAAGGTAAAGTATTCGAGGTTTTAATCATGCAGAAAAAGAAAAATATCCGATTGCTGATTTCTTTGTTCGCGATAAGCGCACTGTGTCTCCTCTTTGCTTTTTTTAGAAATGCAGGTACACGTGCTGATGTTGATAAAAATCTTTTCCGTGTGGAAGACCAGACACAGGTGAATAAGATCGTGCTGTCAACTCCCGGTAAAAACCAGGAAGTTGAAATTCGCTTTGACGGAACCCGGTGGATGGTTAATAATTCCTTTGAAGCCGATAATCAACTTATCACGGTGTTCTTTGCTACCCTGTTGCAAGCTGAACCCAAATGGCCTGTTGCTGAAACACTTCAGGATTCTATTGCTGACAGGATGGAGAAGCAAGGAATTCGCGTGAAGCTTTTTGAAGGTGAACAAACCGTAAAGGATTTTTGGGTAAGCGGCAATGATCAACGCACTGAAACTTACTTTCAGCTTGATGGCGATAAAACATCATACCTCGTTACAATTCCCGGCTATCGGGTATTTGTAGCTTCGCTATTTGAATTGTCGGCAGCAGAGTGGCGCGACAAACGCATTTTTAATTTCAACTGGCAGAACTTTAAAAGTTTGAAAACCCGTTTCCCGCAGCAATCAAATCAGGATTTTACTGTTTCGTTTGCCAACAAGCTTTTTGGCATTGAAGAAGTAGCCGTGGCTGACACTACCAAGTTGAGTAATTACCTGGAGTCGGTCTTTAACCTTCAGGCTGATCAGTTTATTACTGCTTCTTCGGGTAAGTATGACAGCTTGCTAAAAACCGTTCCGGTTTACTCCATTACCGTCACGGACATTGCCAACAGGACCTACCGGTTGGAGGTCTTTCCGCCATTAAAAGGCGAGCAGGTTATTCTCGGGCGACTGAATGATACCTTGTCCGCTTTATTTAATCCAAAACAAATTGCTCAAATCTCACGCAAAAGGAGCTATTTCGAGTACTAAGCCAACCAAACGGACTCATTTTTCAGATTGGTTTTTCTTTATAACTTTACCGCCCTATACAACCACAAACCACTGATTTGAGATGAAGTTCATTGTTAATTCAAGCTACCTGCTTAAGCAGCTTTCTAATATCAACGGGGTAATTACAACCAACCCAGTTGTGCCTATTCTTGAAAATTTTCTTTTTGAAATCGATAAAAGTAATTTGACTGTTACTGCCTCCGATCTTCAGACTTCCATGATCACAGAGATCACCGTTGAGTCTAAAGAAAAAGGGAACATTGCTGTGCCGGCCCGTATCTTGTTGGATACATTGAAAAACTTACCCGATCAGCCTGTTACGTTTTCGATTGACGAATCAACCTACAGCATTGAAATCAGTTCAGATAATGGCCGTTATAAATTAGCCGGGGAAAATGCTACCGATTTCCCTAAAGTGCCTGCAGTTTCAAACGATTTTTCGGCCTCTATTTCGTCTGAAGTTTTAGCGCGGGCAGTTAACAATACCATTTTCGCGACAAGCAATGATGAGTTACGCCCGGCCATGACGGGTGTGTATGTTAATTTAGGTGATAAGAACACCACGTTCGTAGCTACGGATGGTCATCGCTTGGTGCGTTACCGCAGAACAGACATCAAGTCTGAAAACGGAAACTCAATCATCATTCCGCGCAAAGCGTTGAACTTATTGAAAGCAACATTACCTACTGAAAATACCGATGTGAGCATCGACTTCAACATGTCGAATGCATTTTTCAAGTTTGGACACATTCGCATGATCTGCCGTTTAATTGACGAGCGTTTCCCGGATTATGAAAATGTAATCCCCGCCCAGAACACCATTAAGATGACCATTAGCCGGACCGATTTGTTAGGTTCGCTTAAGCGGATTTCTATTTATGCAAACAAAACAACACACCAGGTGCGTTTGAAAATTACAGGGAGCGAGTTGCAGGTTTCAGCCGAGGATCTTGATTTCTCAAACGAAGCCAATGAGCGCCTTTCGTGCGAGCATGATGGTGAGGATATTGAGATCGGGTTTAATGCCAAGTTTTTGATAGAGATGTTGAGTAATTTAGATACCGACCAGATCAAGTTGAATATGTCGGCACCGAATAAGGCCGGAGTTATTTTCCCTTCCGAGAAAGACAAGGGCGAAGATATTCTAATGTTGGTGATGCCGGTTATGCTGAACCAATACGTATAGTTTTTTCCTATCCTAAACCAGAGAAAGCCCCGCGACTTGTGGGGCTTTTTTACTTTGGTCCAGTATTTAAGTATCTCATAGAAAACCTAACCATGCCCTTTCGGGAGGAGAGGGTGAGCTGGTTACTTTTCAGTATTGTAATTCATAAAAATCTGAATTAACTTATCCTGAAATTGTCTATGGAAAACTTTGGCGCATGGTGGGAAGGATTGAGCGGTGTGCTCAAAATCTATTGGAGCCTTGCGGTTCCTTTCACCCTCTTTTTCGTTTTGCAACTCATACTCTCTTTTTTTGGTGGCGATTCGCCCGATGATCTTCCTGACTCGGAGGTGGAAGCAGATCATGGGATCTCATTCCAGTTTCTTACGGTTAAAAACCTCGTAGGCTTCTTCACCATCTTTTCGTGGACGGGTATTGCCTGTATTGAAGCCGGATTATCGAACGGAATAACCTTATTAATCTCAACAGTTGCCGGACTGCTAATGATGGGCTTAATGGCCGGGCTATTTTACCTGATGATGAAGAGTGGCGCGGATGGCACGATGAGGATCAGCAGTGCAATGGGGCAATCGGGTGAGGTATATTTAACAATCCCATCTAAGCGCAGCGGCATTGGGAAAATCCAGGTGAAAGTAACCGGCTCGTTGCGTACACTCGATGCCATGACCGATGACCTGGAGTCGTTGCCCACCGGCAAGTTTATAAAAGTAGTAGATATCCTTAATGATAATGTCCTTCTCGTAACCACTAACTAACCATTTATCATGTACACGCTGCCCATTCTTGCCATTGTTGGTCTTTTTGTCTTTGTATTGATTACCACTATACTCAGGCGCTATAAGCGCTGCCCGTCCGACCGCGTGTTGGTGGTGTATGGTAAAGTAGGCGGTGGCTCAGCGCGATGCATTCATGGGGGTGCGGCTTTTATCTGGCCTGTGTTTCAGGACTATGCGTTTTTAGATTTAACACCCAACTCAATTGAAGTAAACCTGACCAGTGCATTAAGTCGTCAAAACATTCGTGTGGATGTTCCTTCGCGTTTTACGGTGGGTATCTCTACTGAAACCGGTGTGATGGAAAATGCTGCCGAACGGCTTTTAGGATTGAGCAAAGACAGCATTCATGATTTGGCAAAGGATATCATCTTTGGTCAGTTGAGGTTAGTAGTGGCCATGATGGACATTGAAGAGATTAACAGCAACCGCGATAAGTTTTTGGCCAACGTGGCTTCGAACGTAGAAGCCGAATTGAAAAAGATTGGCTTAAAGCTGATCAACGTTAACGTAACCGACATTAAGGATGAATCAGGTTACATAGAGGCGTTGGGTAAAGAAGCGGCTGCAAAGGCAATTAACGATGCCAAGAAAGTTGTGGCAGAGAGAAACAGGGACGGGTCGATTGGGGAAGCCAATGCACATCAGGATCAGCGTGTGAAGGTGGCAGATGCCCAGGCGATGGCCGTGGAAGGAGAGAACTTAGCGAAGATTAAAGTAGCCAATTCAGATGCCTCCAGAAGACAACGCGAAGCGGAAGCATTAAAACTGGCAACGGCTTCTGAAAAAGTTCAGTTAGCTAAATCATTGGAAGAAGCTTACGCTGCCGAGCAGGAGGCGGAGAGTGCCCGTGCCGAAAGAGACAGAGCAACACAAAACGCAAACATTGTGATTCCGGCTCAAATCAATAAAGAGAAGGTGGAGATCACGGCAGAAGCCGAAGCCGAAGTAGTGAGACGTAAAGCAAGAGGTGATGCCGATGCGATTTTGTTCAAGCGGCAAGCGGAAGCGCAGGGGTTACTTGAAGTGTTAACGAAGCAAGCCCAGGGTCTTGAGCAAATTGTGAAAGCGGCTGGCAATAATTCGCGCGATGCCGTTCTGTTATTGATAGTAGATAAACTTCCTGAGTTGGTGCGCTTGCAAACCGAAGCGATCAAGAATATTAAGATTGATAAGATCACGGTGTGGGACAGCGGCTCCGGTAATTCAGCCGATGGTAAAAACTCTACGTCTAATTTTATTTCAGGACTTTATAAATCAGTACCGCCACTGCAGGAAATTTTCAACATGGCAGGCATGGAATTACCCGACTACCTGCGAGGCAAAACCGAAGCAGAATTGAAAAAGATAGTGGAGGAAGTGAAAGCGAAAACAATTGCTCCGGCAGTCGAAGAAGCTCCAAAGGAAAATCCTGGTAAGGATAAGAAGTAGTAAGTAACTGCTATTAAATGTTGGGCGGAATGCCAAGCGAACAATGACAATATCAATGCATAAGCACTTTTGCATGCCAAACAACTAATGACCAACTCAACAAATCACTAAAACCCAACCGTATTTTGACTAACTTTGAGCTAAAGTGAATTGATTTGAAGACTCATCATAAAATTATTAACGGAGACAGCAGACAAATGACCGACATATCCGACAACTCGGTTCATTTAGCAATTACCTCACCTCCATATTGGCAACTGAAGGACTACGGCACAGATAACCAAATAGGCTTCCACGATAGCTATGAGAATTACATTAATAACCTAAACTTAGTTTGGAAGGAGTGTTATCGGACTCTTCACAATGGATGCCGCTTGTGCGTTAATATTGGTGACCAATTCGCAAGAGCAGTTTATTATGGACGTTATAAAGTAATTCCGATAAGGGAAGAGATTATTAAATTCTGCGAGAACATTGGGTTTGACTATATGGGCGCGGTTATTTGGCAAAAAGTGACAACGTCAAATACGACAGGTGGTGGAGTTCAAATGGGTTCTTATCCTTATCCAAGGAATGGGATTCTTAAACTCGACTATGAGTTCATTCTCATTTTTAAAAAACTTGGAGATGCCCCCAAGCCGACAAAAGAACAGAAAGAACTTTCAAAAATGACGGCAGAGGAGTGGAACACTTATTTTGCAGGACATTGGAATTTTACTGGCGCAAGACAGAATGGTCACATTGCTATGTTTCCGGAAGAATTGCCAAAACGTCTAATCAAAATGTTTTCGTTCATAGGAGAAACAATTCTTGACCCATTTGCAGGAAGCGGAACTACGGCATTGGCAGCAAAGAACCTTGATAGAAATTCAGTAGGATTTGAGATAAACCCTGAATTTGTACCCATAATAAAGGAGAAGTTAGAAGTTCATCAAAAAGATTTTGATGGAACTACTTATGAATTTATAAAGCAAGATGAAGTAAAATTAAACTTTGAGCGTGAAGTTCAAACCCTGCCATATATTTTTAAAGACCCTCATACTCTTGATAAAAAAATTGATGTAAAAAAACTCCAATTCGGTTCGATAATAGACAAGAAAAGTTCAAAAAAAGGAGAAGAACTGTTTAGTGTCAAAGAAGTTCTTAGTCCAGAAAGGATAAAGCTAAATAATGACCTAATTGTAAAATTAATTGGAGTTAAAGAGGATCCCATTATTAATGGAGAGGCAACTGATTTCCTTAAAAAGAAGACCAAAGGGAAAAGAGTTTTTCTGAAATTTGACGTAACAAAATATGACGGAGAGAATAATCTTCTTTGTTACATGTATCTTGAGAATAAAACTTTTATAAATGCTCACCTTATAAAAAGCGGTTTGGTGCAAGTAGATAACTTCAGTGAGTTTAAGTATAAGGAAAAATTCACCAAACTATACGATGAACAAACAGCAAATTAAGGCTCGAATACTTCAAATAATAAATAGGACATCAGGGTATATAACAGCTGATAGGATTTATTCCAACCTAAGCAGGAACGTTGACCCTGGTCGAACACAAGAGACAATCAGGAAATATATACGTGAGTTGGTGAATGAACAGCACAACTTAATAGGAAGCTCCAATAATGGCTATTTTAAAATTAATTCACCTGCAAAGGCGCGAGAAGCAATTAATTACTTACTAAGTAGGATTCCGGATCTTTAGTCTCGCGCTGACAATTTGAGAACAATCAGGAATACTAATAACCCAACAAATCAAATTTAGAATGGCCAAAGAATGGATTCTTAATAGCGCAATGAATAGGTTTCAATTAAATTTTAAAAGAAACGTTGGACCTACATCTGAATCAATAAGAAAATGCTCACCCAAAACCCTTGAGGAATGGCGTGAGTACTATTTTTCGAAAGTTAAATCCAAAGAACACATCGAAGAATTAGGCAAGAAGCTTTATATTAAGATAACAGAAGTAATTCAGTCTGAAGTAGCGGAGTTAACAGAACAAGATTGTATTGACTATATGATACAGCTTGTTATCGACCGAACTTTTGATGGTTATATGACTGAAATTCAAACTATCTATGGTCAGCTTCAAAAAATACTAAACGTACAAATTCAACCCGCCCCAGACGACTGGGATAGACTATTTAATGTTGATTTTTTCATTCAAGTTGGAGAAAAGTATATCGGCCTTCAGATAAAACCTGTTAATAGCGGTATACAGCTTCCGGAAATTTTTAAGGAGTATAAGCTACAGGCAGAAACTCATAAAAAATTTACGGAGGTTTTTGGAGGAAAGGTTTTCTATCTCTTTTCTGCAAAGATTGGAGACAAAAAAGAAATACAAAATAAAGAAGTCATAGATGAAATAATTCAAGAAATCAAACGCTTGACTATTACTGAATAAGGACTTGGTTTCTAATAGTCGCACCAATATAATGCCCCACAAATGCCAACACACAAATCATAACAAAATTCTTCTGATGAAGGCAAGTTTTGAAGACTTCAATAAAAAATACGGTGGACAAGTCTTCATTGTCTTTAGCATTGACGACAAGATAAAAAACGAAGAAGTTATTGAACAGATAGATAAAGAAATAAAACGACTAAAAAAGTAGGTATTATCTCTCCTACATTAAATCTCACCCCACCTCAAATGCACTTTTATAAAATCCATTGGTCTGGACATATTCCAATAATTCAACATAGAATGGATGCGAACCCAGCGTGGCGCTGTCGCCAATCATAATCAGTTTTTTCCGGGCGCGAGTCATGGCCACATTGGTTCTGCGAATGTCACCTAAAAATCCTACCTCTGCTTTTTCGTTGCTGCGCACAAAGCTAATGGCAATTACATCCCGCTCCTGACC
>CAZNRJ010000092.1:9997-11669 GCA_964574945.1 uncultured Ohtaekwangia sp.
GACCTTGAAAGGCATCTACCGTATTGATGGTAATTAATTTATGTAACGGCTCCAACAGTTGTGAAGCTTCCGCCAATTTATGAAGATGATTTACCTGTGCGCGGTACGGAGCAATGATTCCCATCGTAATGCCCTGCTCTAACCAAACCTCTGTACCCACTTCGCCCACTAACTTTTCAACCTGTTGAATTAACAAGTTTGCTTCCTCCAGGTTAAACCGGCTTAATGTTTCGGGGTCTTGCTGTTCGGTATACCCACATCCGGCAGTATCAATAAATTCAATAGGTGGTTGATTGGGTCGTAATAATCCTGAACGAACAGAATCATGTGCCACCAATTCATCCTTATAGAAATAAGAAGATGAAAACTTCATGATGGCTTCGTGCATCCGGTACTGAACTTGCAACATGCTGGCCCACTCAGGATGTTTCGCAATTCCCTTTTCAAAGAGCGTTCGTGCCAGTCCACCTTTAGCAGCTTCCGCAGATTTTATGGTGGGCGGCAACTGACAATGATCTCCTGCTAAAACTGCCCGCTGGCATTTCAACAAAGGAATCCAACAGGCAGGCTCAAGCGATTGGGCGGCTTCATCGATAAACACCGTTTTAAATCTTCGGCCCCGCAGTACGGGATGCGAAGAGCCCACTAACGTACTGCAAATGACATCTGCTGATTGAAGCAGGTCGTTGATGATGTAAAACTCCAGCATGTCGGCATCAGACTTTAGCGCCCGGGCTTCTTCCTTTAATTGCCTGCGTTGGCTTTTCTCCTGGTATCCAAAATTTCGTTTGAACTTAAAAGCCATCGCTCGTACTTGTTCCATCTTTTTGCGCAAGGCCCGAAGTTCACTAAAGCTATGGTGAGTGGCTATCCGTGCGTCCAACGTTTTGCTAAGTGTTTGTTCGGTAACACGGGCCGGATGGCCGATGCGAACTACATTCAGTCCTTGCTCGCTTAGCTTGTCCACTAACAAATCAATCGCGGCATTGCTGGGTGCGCACACTAAAACCTGGCCTTCCGATTTATGGGTGACTACAATGGCTTGCACCAGTGTTGTTGTTTTTCCCGTGCCGGGCGGGCCATGAATAAACGCTACATCACGCGCTGAAACAATTTTATGTAACGCTTGTTGCTGACTTTCATTTAGGATGTTACTTGATACTCGATACTGGTTACTGGATTGTTGTGAAGTAATTGTTGTCTGAACCTTTCCATCACCTAAAAAGATTTCTCGGAACTCAGCCACGCGGTCACCCTCTGCTTTGATCACCTTGTTCAATGCGTACTCCATTTCTTTGTACGTCATCTCATCAAACATTACGTCCAACCCTAACTGACCATCTTCAATCCAGTCGGGGAGATCATCGCTATTGAGCGTAATGGTTATTGTATTGTCTTGCACATAGTTAATCACAGCCTGCGTATGTTCCTTTTCAGGTTTGCCTGATGCATTACAAAAAAGACTTACCAGTTTGCCGCTTTGAAAACTATGAGGTTGATCGGAGGGATGAACCCGTTGCAATTCAAGGATGATTCGTTCCCCGGTTCCGATGTAATCGCGTACGCGCTTTACAGGATACCAGGTAACACCTTCCTTCACGCGTTGCGTAAGGGAGCGCAGCAAGACTTTTGACGATACTGCTCCAGGTCGGCCTGCCGCTCTTGTTTAATC
>CAZNRJ010000093.1:0-329 GCA_964574945.1 uncultured Ohtaekwangia sp.
GACTGTACAGCGCCAACCGGTTGGATTGAAGGAATGGCAGGTTCCTTTAAAGAAAACACCCAGCTCGTTATTGGTGCTGTGAAAATAAAAACAGATCAAACTTTTTTTTCAGCGCTACAAGCGATGGAGCTTAGCAGTGTGATGGGTTCGGGCATTGCCTTAATGGGGTGGGGGCGTGCTGTAATGTGTAATGGCGCAAACCTGGCATTTCGCAAAAGCGCTTTTAATGAAGTAAAAGGCTATGAGGGAAATTTTGAAATTCCTTCCGGTGATGATGAATTCCTGATGCGAAAGATTGATGAACACTATGCGGATGGTATTGCAGTTGT
>CAZNRJ010000093.1:339-11618 GCA_964574945.1 uncultured Ohtaekwangia sp.
TGTATCCCGAAAGGATTGTGTAGTTGAAACTAATCCTCTTAATTCTTTAAACGATTTTGTTCAACAGCGGCTTCGGTGGGCAGGAAAATGGAAAGCAAACAATTCGATCTTTGCACGAGCCTTGGCAGTGTTTATTTTATTGGTGCAAATCAGTTGGCTAATCCTGATTGGGGTAACTGCAGGGCAAGTTTCTGAAAAATTGCTTTTGCTCATCCTCTTCAAAATTTGGCTTGAGCTTAGTTTTCTTTTGCTGGTATCAAATTACTTAAAGCAGCAATTTCGAATCCCGGCATTTTTTGTTCTTCAAATCCTTTACCCGGTTTATGTCATTTACATAGGAATCGCCTCACAGGTTAATACCTATAGGTGGAAAGGGAGGTCGCATAACAATTCTGCTATTTAACGTTAAGAGCTTGTTAACATGACAAGTCTTATTCATTTATTCTTAATTTTACCTTATTAACAATATGGGCGAAATAGAATTAAGAAAGCAGGTTGAACGGAAGGAGTTAGAACTCAACTCGTTGTTGGAGATCACGCAATCCATCAACAATAATGTACCGGAGGAATCACTTTACAAGATTTTTAATTTCACCCTCCGCTCAAACCTGAATATCAAGAAGTTGGCTCTTTTCGTGCTGGACCAGGCGTGGAATTGCAAAGTGAACTTTGGTACTAAGAATAATTTTCATAAACTCAGGCTGGACGATCGCTTTAAACTCATCAAGAACATCCATCAGATGGATGAGTTTGATGAGTGCGACTTTCATGAGTTTGACTTGGTGATTCCGGTGGCTCATAAATCCGATACCCTTGCTTTAATCTTTGTGGGTGGGCTTACCGACAATACCAATCATGATCGCGATGAAAGCATAAAGTTTATCCAGGCGCTTAGCAATATTATTATTGTCGCGATTGAAAATAAAAAATTGGCCCGAAAGCAGTTAGAGCAAGAGGCTTTTAGAAAGGAGTTAGAAATCGCCAGTGATGTTCAACAATTTCTTTTCCCCGAAAGGTTGCCATACACAGAGCGCCTAAAAATGGAAGCCAGTTATTTGCCTCATGATTTGGTTGGGGGCGACTACTATGATTACATTCCCATTAATAAAAATCAATTTTTGATTTGCGTAGCCGATGTAAGTGGCAAGGGAATTCCTGCCGCGCTAATGATGTCTAATTTCCAGGCTTCGTTGCGAACGTTATTGCGTCAAACCCCTAACTTGAAAGAGATTGTGGAGGCGCTTAATTTCCAGGTAATGGAAAACACGAAAGGTGAAAAGTTTATTACTTTCTTTGGAGCTATCTACGACTTGAGTTTAAAGACGATGGTTTATGTGAACGCGGGTCATAATGCTCCAATCTTAATCGATAAAAAGCATGGACTGCGTTTGCTGGAAGATGGCTCAACTGTGCTGGGTGCCATGAACCCGCTGCCGTTTGTCAATGAAGGGTTTATCACTGATCTCGATGACTTCACACTGTTTGCATACACCGATGGACTCACCGAAACTGTGAATGAAGCGGGTGAGGAATATGGGGTTGAATCTTTGATGACCTACTTCAAAAAGAATAATGGTAAAGACATTAAAACCATTCATCAGGATATTATAGTTGGGTTAGATGGTTTTAAGGGCGCGAATGGTTATCGCGATGATATTACGATGCTTACCTGCCGGGTAGAATAATTCAAATCACAAACCTTGATTTTTCGAACACCCTTCTTTTTTCCCTGGTTTCTGCCGGAGTTAACCTGGAGAATGAATACAGGCAAAAAGGAAATCTTTCTGACATTTGATGATGGGCCTGTGCCCGGCCCAACAGAATTTGTGTTGGAGGCGTTAGCGAAATTTAATGCGAAGGCAACTTTTTTTTGTATCGGTGATAATATCCGAAAGCATCCGGAAGTTTTTGCCCGGGTTATTGCAGCGGGTCATTCAATTGGTAATCATACCTTCAATCATCTTAAGGGGTGGAATCACTCAACAGAACAATATCTTCAAAATATTGAGTTGTGTGCGGATCAAATAAAATTAGTCCATAGCAATAAGTCCATAGTCCATAGCACCGAGTTAACTATGGACTATGGACTATGGACTAAAAACTATCAATTATTCCGTCCACCGTATGGAAGAATCACACGGGAACAAATTAAATCAGTTAAAAAAACCCATAAAATAATTATGTGGGATGTGCTTACGCAGGATTATCGTCAATCGCTTAGTAAGGAGAAATGTTTGGCAGGATCAATCCGTGTTTCGCGATCTGGTTCTATTGTTGTTTTTCACGATAGCTTAAAAGCAGAACGCAACCTTGCTTACACGTTGCCACGATATCTCGAACACTTTTCAAAAGAAGGATATATTTTTTCTGCACTTTGAAGACTGACAGCAGGTTGTGATACCTTTGCGTGATGTCTGATACCCCAAAACATATTTTAGTTGCTGTGCTGGATTGGGGCCTGGGTCATGCCACGCGCAGTATCGTTGTAATTAATGCATTGCTTGAAAAAGGATGCCATGTTTCCATTGCAGGGAATGGTCAATCGCTTGAATTATTGAAAAAAGAATACCCTCAACTTAATTTCTATGAACTGAAATCATACGATGTTTTATATTCCCATGTGAGGCCGTTCATGTTGAATATATTTATACAGCTTCCAAAACTTTTAAAAGCAATAAAGAGTGAGCATCAACAAATTGAACAGCTAATTGATAAACATAAATTTAACGCAGTTATTTCTGATAACCGGTATGGCTGCTGGCCGAAAGAAATCCCCAGTGTGTTAATTACCCATCAGTTGAATTTGCAAATGCCTGGCTACTTGTTTTGGTTGGATGGCTTTGTTAACTATTTCAATCATCGGCAAATTAAGAAGTTTACAATTTGCTGGGTTCCGGATTTCGCAACTAACACGATAACCGGAAGGTTAACAGAATCAAAGAATTTGAACGTCCGGTTTATTGGGATGCTTTCCCGGTTTACATCATGTGATGTTCAGGAAGATGAGAACTTAATGGTTGGAATTGTTTCCGGACCGGAACCTCAACGATCAAAATTTGAAGACCTTCTTCTTAAAGAAATGGAGAAACAAACCAAAGAATGTATAATCGTTCGTGGTGTACCTGAAGGGAAGGAGAGGAAACATTCACGGATTCAGTTTATAAATCACTTGAAAAAAAATGAGCTGAATAAACTTATTCAAAGGGCAGGAGTTATTGTTTCGCGAAGCGGTTATAGTACCATAATGGATTTGGCGGTTCTCGGTAAGAAACAAATAATTTTTATTCCTACACCGGGGCAAACTGAACAAGAGTATCTTGCCCAACAATTGGATGAAAGGAAGATAGCACATAAGCAGAAGCAATCAGCCTTTGACCTATCAGAGGCATTAAATGACGTAAAAGGATATAGCGGTTTTGTTGAAGGTAATCATGAAACTAACTTGCTCAGTATTGCAATAGATGAGTTGATTGATTCAACGTTATAGGGCCAGTATATAGTTTATATTTTTAGATGAGTAGAGTATGAAACTGTTTGGTGTTCTGATAAAGTTGGAAGAAGGAATCACCCTCTCCTTTGGAGAGGGCAGGGGTGAGGTTGTAATTGGCTAAGAATGGTTTATGAACTGGATTGATACACACGCACATATTTATCTCAATGAATTTTCAACAGACCTGCATGATATATTGAATCGGTGTACGGATGTGGGTGTCCATAAAATTTACATGCCAAACATTGATCATACTTCCATTGATTTAATGTTGGAAACAGAACATCGGTATCCAACCCAATGCATTTCCATGATGGGTTTACATCCATGTTCAGTAAAGAAAGATTTCGAAAAGGAATTGTACCGGGTGGAGGAGTGGCTTTCAAAAAGAAAATTTGCGGCAGTGGGTGAAATGGGCACCGACCTGTATTGGGATAAAACTTTTTGGGAACAACAAAAGGAAGCATTCAGGATTCAGGTTGGCTGGGCAAAGAAATATAATCTCCCCATTGTTATTCATTGTCGCGAGTCTGTTGATGAAACGATTAACTTGTTAGAACCTTTGCTGGATGGAAAGCTGAAAGGTGTCTTTCATTGTTTTTCGGGTTCCTTCGAACAAGCAAAAAAAATAACAGCGATGGGATTTTACCTGGGCCTTGGTGGTGTAGCCACGTTTAAAAACGGAGGGCTTGATAAAGTAATTCCTGATTTGGAACTGGATAACCTGGTGTTAGAAACCGATAGCCCATACCTTGCACCTGTGCCACATCGCGGCAAGCGAAACACACCCGGGTATATTCCGTTAATTGCTGCTAAAGTTGCAGAACTGAAAAAGGTAACATTGCAAGAGCTGAGCGGCATTACAACGGCAAATGCAATTCGATTATTCAAACAGGTATGAATTACAAAAAGATAAATATCAACACGGCCTTGCCGGGAAAAGCGAAATCTCGCGTAATGATCATTTATACGGGTGGAACGCTCGGGATGACGTATGACTCTGCAGGAGTTTTAATTCCTTTTGACTTTTCATTGATCCTTGAGCAGCTTCCTGTGTTGCGTAATTTATTTCTCGACATTACAGTGGTGTCATTCAATATTCCGGTTGACTCATCCAATATTCAACCAGAACATTGGCAAACGATTGGAGAAATTATTTTTGAACATTATGATGACCAGGATGGGTTTGTTGTGTTGCATGGAACAGATACGATGGCCTTTACTGCTTCCGCGATAAGTTTTATGCTTCCGGACATCGGTAAGCCGGTCATTTTTACCGGTGCCCAGTTGCCAATCAGGGAGCCAAGGTCTGATGCCCGCGAAAATTTGATTACCGCCCTTGAGATTGCTTCTGCGAAAGCTGAGGGCAAACCTTTGGTGCCGGAAGTCTGTATTTATTTTGATTATGAACTGCTTCGCGGAAACCGATCCAAGAAAGTAGAGAGCATGCATTTCGATGCTTTTAAGTCTGAGAACTACCCAACCCTTGCCAAAGCTGGCGTTAAGATTGATTATAATTATCCGGCTATCCGAAATCAGGAAACCAAAGAGTTTAAATTGTTTAAAAAATTTGATACCAATATTTCGGTACTAAAATTATTTCCGGGCATCGATAAGCGAACGGTTGATGCCGTTTTAAAAACAGAAGGATTAAAAGCGCTGATTTTAGAAACCTATGGTTCGGGTAACGCGCCTTCTGCAGAATGGTTTATTCTCAGCTTAAAGGAAGCAATTAATCGAGGCGTTTTGATTTTGAATATTTCGCAATGCCCGGGAGGTATGGTTGTGCAGGGTAAATACGAGACAAGTAAGTCATTGACTGAAATTGGAGTAATCAGTGGAGGCGACATGACCCTGGAGGCAGCGGTTACCAAGTTAATGGTGTTGCTTGCTGAATTTGGTATTGAGAAATGCAAGCAATTGATCAACTCACCCGTTGCAGGTGAGATAACTTGATATACAATCCAGATAATTTGTAAATCATTTACTGACTGGCCAGTCAAGGATTCTTTTTTTGAGTATAGCTTTACCGGATTCCGTTTTAAAATAGTGCTCAAGTTCTCTTGCCTTAGTTTCAGTTTTAACCGCAACATAAGCGAGCATTTCAAAAGGCGCGTATGGTCTTGTTGATTGGGTTTTCAAATCATTATGTTCTTGAAGCCTGCGATTCAGATCATTGGTCGAGCCAATATAAATGAACTCCGAATTAAGGCTCTTAAGAATGTAAACGAACCACATATCGATTATTAAGCATGGTTGGCCAGCCAAACGAAGCTTTAGCCTGCCTGCGCGAAGCTTCGGCATAGGCAGGCGCAGTTTGGCGGAGAGGGCGGGATTCGAACCCGCGATACCCTTTCAGGCATACACACTTTCCAGGCGTGCTCCTTCAACCACTCGGACACCTCTCCAATTTATTTCAAACCTCAACCTCCCGATAGCTATCGGGACGGACACCTCTCCTAAAACTTAACAATTTCTTTTTATGTGATTTCCTCCCGTGATTCTCCTCAGAATTCAGAACTATTTCAAAAAAGTCCCCAAAGAAAAAGATTAATATGCCCCAATCAAAGGCACGATTAGTTGATTTCTCAAGAAAACAATGTTTTTATTATCCAGGCGAAATTAAATTTTCCGTGACTAACGGACATATTTGGAATTCTATGGCAGAAAGTGGAAAACTACAGAATAGAATTTCAGTTTTTTTTTCAAATGCTTGTTTGTGATTGATCAAAACCTTTAAATTTGGCCACTTCAAGTATTACTAAACCTTAAACCATGAAAAAATTAGTCTCGATTTTAGCTCTAACAGGGGTACTTGCTTTCGGTGCCTCTAAAACCTACGCACAGGATTCAACTACAGTAGCTCCGGCAGCTGAAGAAGTTGTAACTCCTGCTGCCGCTGATGAAGCAGTGGACGAATCAGCCAGCTTCCATCAACAAATAAAAGATAAGTTTATTGAAGGTGGACCTCCATTTATGTGGCCTATCCTAATTTGTTTGATTTTAGGTTTAGCAGTTTCCATAGAACGTATCATTACACTCAACTTGGCAACAACCAATACTAAAAAGTTGTTGGGGCAGATTGAAGACGCCTTGGCTAAAGGTGGAATTGAAGCAGCAAAAGATGTAACAAAAAATACAAAAGGGCCTGTGGCATCTATCTTTACGCAAGGTCTTATGCGTTCCTCAGAAGGAATTGAAATGGTTGAAAAATCAATAGTTTCTTATGGCGGTGTGGAAATGGCCCGGTTAGAAAAAGGCTTGATCTGGATCTCATTGTTCATTTCACTCGGGCCGATGCTTGGGTTCTTTGGAACGGTAGTTGGGATGGTGCAGGCTTTCGATGCAATTGAAGCTGCCGGTGATATTTCCCCTCAGGTTGTTGCGGGAGGTATGAAGGTGGCGTTGATTACCACGGTAGGTGGTTTGATTGTGGGTATGGTGCTTCAAATATTGTATAACTACCTGGTATCCAAAATTGATAGTCTGGTTAACGCAATGGAAGACGCCTCGATATCTTTAGTAGATATTTTAGTAAAGCATAAATTATCTAAATAGGACTTATGGAAAGCTACGATATTGGATTATATATTGGATACCTGTTTTTGGGGATTGCCGTTGTGACTTCAATTGCCCTTCCACTTATCAACGCGATAAAGTCTCCGGCAGGGCTTTTGAAATCTTTGTTTAGTGTTGCTGGCCTTATAATTATTTTTATCCTGGCATACGCCCTATCGGGATCAGAGTTGTCAACAAAAGCTGTAGCGTTAGGGGTTGATGCATCAGGATCTAAGATGATAGGAGCAGGACTGATTATGTTTTACATTGTTTTTATCGTTTCTGCTGTTGGGGTCGTATATTCGGAAATTAACAAAGCTTTAAAATAATGGCACGCGCAACACCAGAAATACCAAATGCATCAATGGCAGATATTGCCTTCTTGTTGCTAACATTCTTTCTGGTTACGACTACTATGCCTAACAACCGGGGTCTTAGTATTGCATTACCACCACCACCGGAGGCAACACCTCCGGAAGATGTGAAAATCCAGGAACGCAATATATTTAAGATTCAGCTTAACTCTTCTGACGCTTTGCTGGTGGAAGGAGAGCCCCGGGAGGATATTCGTAACCTGAAAGATGAGATTAAAGCGTTTGTATTAAACAATGGCCGCGATCCGGCAAGTTCTGATAACCCTGAAAAGGCAATTGTTTCATTTAAGACTGACCGGGGTACAAGCCATAGAAGGTTCATAGAACTTCTTGACATTATTCAGGGAGCGTATTATGATATTTATGCTGAACAGGCGGGAGTAACGAACGCAAAGTTCAGGGATGCGGCTTCGGATTTGTCTATCCCGGATAATAAAGCAATTTATGATAGGGGCAGGGCTGGGATCCCGTTAAATATTTCAATTGCAGATCCTAGCAAAGCGGGTGGTAACTAAAGAAAAGCTATGTCAAAATTTAAGAAGAAGACGAACGTAAAGCAGGACATTCCTACTTCCTCCATGCCCGATGTGGTTTTCATGTTGTTGTTCTTTTTCATGGTAACAACAGAATTGAGAAAGACATCCATTGAAGTGAAGCAGCAAATTCCTAAGGCTACGCAGTTACGGAAGTTAATGCGTAAGTCATTGGTAACTAACTTGTATATTGGTGAGCCAAACAAGCCCGCTCAGTATGGTAAGGAGCCTAAGATTCAAGCCGATGATGTGTTTATTGACACGAAGGATATAATCCGTTGGGTGAACGAACAGAAATCAAAACTTGAAGAAGTAGAACGCGATCAGCTTACGGTTTCACTCAAGGTGGATAAGGATGCCAAACGCGGAATTATTTCGGATGTGGAGACAGAGTTGCGAAAAGCGAACGCCCGAAAATTACTTTATTCAACGTTGGAGGACAATGATCATAAACAATAAGTATTTATTTTCATGGTAATACAGTAGCCTTCCATTAATTTGGAAGGCTATTTTTTTATGAATATACCCGAAACCCTGCCTGGCTCAAAAACAATTAATGCCTGGTGCATGTACGACTGGGCCAATTCAGTTTATAACCTGGTTATAACAAGTACTTTTTTTCCAATCTTTTTTGCAGGGATCTCGAAGTCAGCATACGGTGAAAATTCGGTTCCTTTATTTGGCAGGGTTTTTAAAAACACATCCCTCTACGATTATTCACTTGCGGCAGCTTACCTGGCAATCGCTATTCTGTTACCAATTTTATCTTCCATAGCCGACTCGCGGGGTAACAAGAAGAATTTCATGAAGTTCTTCTGCTATTTGGGAGGAACCGCGTGCATGGGGCTCTTTTTGTTTAAAGGCCCTGAACCGAATGTTTTACTGGGTGTGGGTTGTTTATTTTTAGCCGCCATTGGGTACGTGGGAAGCCTTGTTTTTTATAATTCCTATTTACCTGAGATTGCCGATCGCGCGGATAGGGATTGGATAAGTGCCCGTGGCTTTTCAATGGGTTATACCGGCAGTGTTTTGCTGCAATTGATTGGTTTTGGATTGGTACTTTACTTCTCAGCAAAGGGTGACCAAACTTCCGGCCCGCGCTATACATTTCTTTTGGTTGGTTTGTGGTGGATGGGGTTTGCCCAAATAACGTTTGCCTACCTGCCCAACAATAAGCCGCCAAAAAAGAAACCATTGGGAGAAATTTTTAAATCCGGCTTTATTGAATTGAAAAAAGTGTGGGACCAGGTTAAGGAAATGCAACTCTTAAAATGGTTTTTAGTAGCGTTCTTTTTCTATAGCATGGGCGTGCAAACAGTGATGCTTGCCGCAACTTTATTTGGTAGCCAACTGTTGGGTTTGCCCGATGATAAATTGATAATAACAGTAGTCCTGATTCAGCTTGTGGCCATTCCTGGCGCCATGCTGATGTCATTTTTATCGGGTAAGATGGGTAATATTCTTGTACTGATGGGGGTTGTATTTTTCTGGGTGCTGGTTTGTCTTTCTGCTTATGAAGTGGCAAACCTGAAAGAAGGCGGGGCCAATGTTGAATATTACTTTTATGGATTGGCAGTGGCCGTTGGCCTGGTAATGGGAGGCATTCAATCGCTAAGCCGCAGCACGTACAGTAAGCTTATGCCCGATACGCGGGACACCGCTTCATTCTTTAGTTTCTACGATGTAACAGAAAAGATTGCCATTGTGATTGGGATTTTTACCTTTGGCTATATTGACGAACTTTTTGGAATGAAAAATTCGGTGCTTATGCTAATCGTATTTTTTGTTCTTGGCTTAACCGCATTGATTCGGGCCAGAACGTATGATGTTCGTCAGCAAGTCTGATCAGTATTGAAGGTGCTTTACAGTCAATCCTTTATTGATTAATTGTTTTAACGATTCAATTCCGATTTTTACATGCAGGTCAACAAAAGAAGTGGTCACTACTTTATCACTGCTTTCGGTTTTAACGCCATCCACAATCATAGGTTGATCCGAAACCAGGAGTATTGCCCCCGCTGGAATTTCATTATAAAAAGCAGTTGAAAAAATGGTTGCTGTTTCCATATCGATGGCCATTGCGCGTACCTTCCGCAAGTATTCTTTAAAGTCTTCGTCCCATTCCCACACTCTTCGATTGGTTGTGTACACAGTGCCTGTCCAGTAATCCTGATTGTTATCCCGAATGGTGGTTGAAATAGCTTTTTGTAATGCAAAAGCAGGGAGTGAGGGTACTTCAGGGGGGAAGTAGTCGTTGGAGGTTCCTTCGCCACGGATGGCCGCTATGGGCAGGATAAAATCACCCAAATCATTTTTCTTTTTTAAGCCACCACACTTTCCTAAAAACAAGCATGCTTCGGGTTGTATGGCTGTAAGACAATCTACAATAGTGGCTGCATTGGGGCTTCCCATTCCAAAATTAATAATGGTAATGCCACCGGCAGTGGCGCTTCGCATGGCCCGGTCCATTCCCTGCACTTCTACGTTATTCCACTCCGCAAATTTCTTCACGTAGTTATCAAAATTGGTGAGCAGGATGTATTTGCCAAAGTCTTCAAGTTTTACACCCGTATAGCGGGGCAGCCAATTTTCTACAATTTCTTGTTTTGTTTTCATGCGCTAATTTTATTTTTTAAAGGTCACATGCCTGCGTACCGAAATGCCGCACTGCGGCATGCAGGCATGGAATGGCCGGATTATCGTATCCTTTGATGCAACGTAACCTGAATGGCCATTTCATAGCTGCTATTTATCTATTTTTGACGCATGTACAAATTAAACCTTCCGGAATTTAAACTTACGCTGCGTAAAGAAGGAGGAAAAGTATTGATTTTTGATGTGATCAGGAAGAAGTACATCGTACTCACCCCGGAAGAATGGGTTCGTCAGCATTTTGTCCATTATTTAATCGATCATTTTAAATATCCTAAATCCCTTTTTCGGGTTGAGAGCAGCCTTACTTATAATAAGCTTCAAAAAAGATCAGACATTGTAATTCACAACCGGGTGGGCAAACCCTGGATGTTGATCGAGTGTAAGGCGCCTGAAATTAAACTGACACAAAAGGCTTTTAATCAAGTGGCTGTTTACAACATGACTATTGGCGCTCAATACGTGGCTGTCACCAACGGCATGGTGCAATATTGTTTCGAAGCAAATAAAGAAGCGGGTAGCGAAGTAAAATTCTTAGAGACTTTTCCCGCCTTCGAATAAAAAGACCTTCTCGTAAGTGAGAAGGTCCTTTATTATTCTTTATGAAAGTGATTCAATTAAGGGCATCTCTAAAAACTCCTTGTACCCTTCTCTTTTGCCTGCCTGCACGAA
>CAZNRJ010000094.1:0-1777 GCA_964574945.1 uncultured Ohtaekwangia sp.
CTGGTTCGAATCCAGTTCTGGGCACAATTATGAAGTTCTTTGTTTATGCAATCAAAAGTTTTGCACGAAATTATATTTACGTAGGTCTTACAAATAACTTTGACCGAAGATTTCATGAGCACAACTCCGGCAAAAACAAGACAACTAAACCATACTGTCCGTTTGAACCAATATTGTTAGAGGTGTTCACAAGCAGATTAGAAGCACGAGCCAGGGAAAAGTTTTTAAAATCAGGTTCCGGTAAAGAGTTTTTAAAGACAAAAATGGTTCAGTAATTATGCGCACTGACTTTGAGGTAGTGCCGCAAGGTGTGCTGGTTCGAACCTGCCTGCCGGTAGGCAGGTTCAGTTCTGGGCACAAATTTGATTCAAAATTCAATACTCAAAATTTGAGCTTGAATAATAAGCCGAAGTGGTGAAACTGGTAGACACGCACGTTTCAGGGGCGTGAGCCGTAAGGTGTGCGGGTTCGAGTCCCGCCTTCGGCACTTTAAAAAAAATAATGCCTTCGGTGGATAAACCCGCCTTCGGCACTTTAAAAAAAATTAAATGCCTTCGGTGGGTAAACCCGCCTTCGGCACTTTAAAAAAATAATGCCTTCGGTGGGTAAACCCGCCTTCGGCACACAGATAAAATGAAAATGCCTTCGATAGATTAAAATCTATCGAAGGCATTTTCTGGTTAATGGCTACACCTTAAAACGGCAAGTCATCACTTGCATTGGTATCGGGCATAAACGTTTCATCAACAGGCGGTGGCACATTACGATCGGCCCCACCCGTTTGCTTTCCAATTTTCCAGGCGCGCACGTCTGTATACCAGCGACCATTATATTCGCGACTTTCTATATTCACCGAAGCGGTAATCGCCTCGCCAACAGCAATTTTGATTTCATCCACTTTCTCGCCCCACAAGGAAAGACATACTTTCTTCGGGTATTGACCCGGTGTTTCCATAATAAACTCCTGCTTCTTCCAAACCCCGTTTTTGCCTTGTCCTGATTGCATCGGTAAAAGGCTTACCACTGTTCCACTAATTTCCATTGCCATAATTTATGCTAATAATTTAAGTTCAAGTTTAAGATCAGGTAAAACGTTCATTCCATCTATCGATTCATCAAACGAAAGAACAGATTTTATTAACCCTTGTTGGGAATAAACCCATGCATTTTTATTGATCGGATCAATCAACCAAGCCAATCGACAACCATTACTAATCCAATCTTGTATCTTTTGCTTTAACTGATTAATTGAATCAGAAGGCGATCTTACTTCAATAATAAAATCAGGACAAACCGGAGCAAATCTCTCTTGCTGCACGTGGGTTAGCGCTTCCCATTTTTCTTTTGTAACAAATGCAGCATCGGCTGATAATACAGAACCATCATTGAGTTTAAAGCCAGCTGAAGATTCAAAAAGATATCCTGTATTTGGATGCAAATCCAACCAATTACACAACTCACGATTGATTCGCATAAGTATATTAGAGGTTAAACTTCCGGATGGAGACATAATTACCAGTTCGTTTTGTTTGTTCCGTTCAATCCGCAAACCATCATTTGCAGCGCAGAACTCAAACAACTCATCATCGCTAAATTGATTGTTAGGTGCAAATTTCAACACAATAGGTTCCATAGCGTAAAGATAGTGATTCTTCTTTTCTTAAAGTGCTCCATTTTTAATCTCATCCACAACAGCCGGATCTGTTAATGTTGTGGTATCACCCAAATTATTCATTTCACCTTCAGCTATTTTTCTTAAAATCCTTCTCATAATTTT
>CAZNRJ010000094.1:1787-2418 GCA_964574945.1 uncultured Ohtaekwangia sp.
GCAACCCACTCACAAATTGAATTTTATCCGGCTTGGCAATTGGCCCGATGATTTTTGAAACCAGTTTCCGGATTTCTATACGAAGCTTTTCTTCCTCCCTGGGGGTTTCATAACAAATCACGTACGCATACACTCCTTGCCCCTTTACATCATGCGGATAACCCACTACCGCAGTTTCGCAAACAGCGGAATGTTCATCAATGGCACTTTCAATTTCGGCCGTGCCCATGTTATGGCCCGAAACAATAATAATATCATCTACCCTTCCGGTGATCCGATAGAAACCTTCTTCATCGCGTTTACAGCCATCACCCGTAAAATATTTTCCCGGAAAGGTGGAGAAATAAGTTTCCTTAAATCGCTGATGATCACCATAAATTGTTCGTGCCATCGAAGGCCACGGAAATTTAATTGTTAACCTTCCTTCCACACCATTCGGAAGTATTTCATTTCCGCTTTCATCCATCACGGCAGGTTGCACTCCCGGCAACGGTAAGGTTGCGAATGCCGGTTTGAGTTTAGTAACATTTGCTATGGGCGAAATCATGATTCCACCCGTTTCTGTTTGCCACCAGGTATCAACAATGGGGCATTGGCTGCGGCCGATGTGTTCATGATACCAATGCCAGGC
>CAZNRJ010000094.1:2428-3353 GCA_964574945.1 uncultured Ohtaekwangia sp.
GCCAGGCCTCTTCGTTGATCGGCTCACCCACCGACCCCAACACTTTCGATGAACTGAGATCAGACTTATGCACAAAACTTAGCGGTGCCTTTTCTAACGAACGGATAGCGGTAGGCGCTGTATAAAAAATATTCACTTTGTGTTTTTCAATCACCTGCCAGAACCTGCCCATATCCGGCCATGAAGGAATTCCCTCAAACATCAACGTAATTGCACCCGCAGCTAATGGACCATAAACAATATAGGAGTGCCCCGTAATCCAACCTTTATCCGCTGTGCACCAATACACTTGTTCTTGCTGATATTGAAACACCGTTTGAAAAGTATATGTGACGTTAACCATATAACCTCCGCATGTATGCACCATGCCTTTTGGTTTGCCGGTTGAGCCTGACGTATATAGTATGAAAAGCATATCCTCTGCATCCATAGTTTCAGGTTCGCATACCGGTTTTGCATTTTTTATTTCATCGTGCCACCACACATCACGACCTGCTTGCATCGAAATTTTGCTGTCTGTGTATTTGAAAACAATTGTCTTTTCCACACCCGGGCATTTTTGAAGGGCTTCGTCTACAATGGGTTTTAAGTCAATTTTCTTTTCACCCCGCGATGAGCCATCACTGGTGAGAACAACTTTACAGCCTGCATCATTAATGCGATCAACCAATGAGCCTGAAGAAAATCCGGCAAACACTACTGAATGCACAGCACCAATTCGCGCACAGGCCAGCATTGCATAAGCCGCTTCGGGGATCATCGGCAAATAAATGCACACCCTGTCGCCTTTCTTTACTCCATTACTTTTGAGCATGTTCGCCACCCTGCATACTTCGTCATGCAATTGTTGATAGGTAATGTGTTGCGATTTCTTTTGCGGATCGTTTGGTTCCCAGATAATAGCCGTTTGATTAGCCCTGCTTGC
>CAZNRJ010000094.1:3363-5357 GCA_964574945.1 uncultured Ohtaekwangia sp.
ATACAGTTTTCTGTGATATTCAACTTCCCGCCCACAAACCACTTTACTTCAGGTTTGTGAAAGTCCCATTCAAGAACCGTGTCCCATTTTTTCCGCCAAACAAAATCTTCTGCTGCTTCGGCCCAAAACTCTTCAGGCTGTTCAATACTTTTTTTGTAAGCGTGTTGATAGTCGGATTGGCTTGCAATTTTTTTCATGGTAGAACGAGAACTAACCTCTAAAATCGGGCTCTTAATTGAGAATTCAAAGGATACATTATTAAATGAGTGAAATTGCGAACATCTTCTTACTTATAGGCAGTTATCAAGTGGCTGCCATGCTTAACAAAAATTCTCCACAAGGACAAGTGAACAGCACTAATGCAAATTTTCAACGGAGACAAATGTGCAGCTTCTAAGACAAGAGACAGTTTGAATTAGAGTAGACATACAAGTCTTTCAAACACGACATAAACTGTCGCAGACAATTTGATATTTTAGCAAAAAACTAAAATATTGACAAATGAAATTTGCACTTGTTGATAGTAATAAAATTGAAGCTACCAAGGGAGCTAAGGGAATTTGCCCGGGTTGTGGTTCTGAAGTAATTGCCAAATGTGGGGATGTTAAACTACATCATTGGGCACATAAAGGAAATCGTGATTGTGACCCATGGTGGGAAAACGAAACAGAATGGCATCGCACATGGAAAAATAAATTTCCCAAAGAGTGCCAAGAATCCATCTTACACGATGAACAAACAAGTGAGAAACACATTGCTGACGTTCGCACAAGTCACGGTCTTGTGATTGAATTCCAACACTCGCACATTGACCCGCAAGAACGCAGGACGCGTGAGAATTTCTATAAAAAAATGTTTTGGGTTGTTGACGGCACACGCCTAAAAGGAGATTTTCCTCGCTTTGTTAAAGGAAGAAAATATCTTAATAAAACCAAGCAAGGATTTTTTCTTGTTGACTATCCCGAGATATGCTTTCCTTCCACTTGGCTCGGAAGTTCGGTGCCTGTAATTTTTGATTTTCGAGGAACGGAATCGACAGACGACCTTAACGATTTGAAAAATAATCTCTATTGCTTGCTGCCTAAGAAGAATAATGGAGAATCCAAAGTTTTGGAGATATCACGTGAATCTTTCATAAAGTATACAATTAATGGTGAATGGGTTAAACGACAACAAGTACCACAAAATCAAAATGCTAACCCACCGACAAAGAGTAATATTGTTATAAAAAGAACGGAACCTTCACATTATCTTAACCCTCGTACAGGGCGATTTGTAAAAAGGAGACGTTTCTGACAAGACAAAGAAGAGGGGCACAGCAGCCAACAATGTCAAATCATGAGCTCCGAAGCAACTGCTACCAACGCCCCGGTAATTGCAACCGCAAGTTTTTTTGCATTGAACCGATGCTCAGGACTGCTCTCAAACACAATGGTAGTAGAGATGTGAAGAAAGTTTCCGCTGACGAGTGCATATAAATAAATCAACCCGGTGTCTGACTTTACTTTCCACAAAGTAAGAACTGATCAATAATCCAATAGGTGCAGCAAGTGAAAACGTGAGCAAGTGAGGCAATGCCTTTTTCTTTGAGTGAAGTTGCGATGCCAACACCGTCATTAATGCAAATGCCGCTGGTGCGCGATGCAAGGCAATGCCAAGCAAAACAGAATTCACATCGTGTCCAAAACTCATAGCGGTTGGTTTTGCCAGCATACTGCCTTCCAAAAAAGCATGGACACACAAAGCAACCAATAATACAAGAGCCGATACCGTATGATGATGGTGTGAATGATGGTCCCGATGGCTATCGGGATGATGATCATGCGTGTGAATACCTGCCTGCCGGTCAGGCAGGTGCCCGTGTTCAATTCCAGATGTAAAATATTCTAAAAGTTGTTGCAAAAAGAACCCGGCCAGCACAAACAGGCCAATAAACGCTACTCCCTGGTTCTGTTGATATAATTCAGGCAGGATGTGTGTAACCGTAATGGCAA
>CAZNRJ010000094.1:5367-11082 GCA_964574945.1 uncultured Ohtaekwangia sp.
CACCATAGATACCCTGCCCTGTAAGATCTGTGGATTCTCTTGCACATATCCTCGCGCCGGAAGAACTGGTGATATTGACATTGTGTTCTATCGTATTTCCCCGTATGGTCATAGTCCACGGGCTACCCGGTCCAATACATGCGTTATTACAGCCGGTTGCACCAAAACAGCTCCTGAAAAACTGCAAAACAAATGACGCATTTTGAGGAGTACAGGAAGGAGCCGGCAAACACCAACAACAATTTGAAGTTGCTTTCCTTGGCGGAAGGAACCAAGTAAATCATGAGTCCCGCTGCGAGCGGAGTAAAAAAGAGCACGATTAGTTTTATAGTCATAAACCTTACTCAGTATTTAGATAATTCTTTCAGGGATTAATTGTTAGGTTTTTACTGATCTTCTCTGTAGAAAATGTAGCCATACCATCGGCAGTAGAGTAAATCAAAAACACATCGAGTTCGGGATGTTTTTTAAGCAACTCAATTGCTTTTACATGACCCATCGACATAATGGCTGTTCCCCAGGCGTCCGCAGTCGTACAATCATCAGCAAACACAGAGGCGCTTAGTATCTCTCGCATGGCAGGATAGCCCGTATTAGGGTCAATGGTATGAGAATATTTTTTACCATCTACTTCACGATAGTTAAAATAATTTCCGGAAGTTGTGAATGACCGATTGGTTAATGAAACATACGCTTTAAATTTCTGTTCCCGTTCTGTTGAGCTCGGATCAAGGATACCCAACTCCCACGGTTTTCCGGATTGTAGATTTATTCCCACTGCCATACCTTCCCCCCCTAACTCCACCAGCATATTTTTAATTCCCTTACTTCTTAAAAAATCTGTAATAACATCCGCACCATACCCCTGGCCTATACCTCCAAAATCCAATTGCGATCGTGGGTCGAGTTTCCAAACACTATCCTGGTTAAACTGAATTTTTTCGAAGCCGATAAAATTTCTAATAGAATCTATTTTTGAGCTATCGGGTCTGCTTACTTTTTGCGATCCAAAGCCCCACAGGTTTACCAAAGGCATTACGGTGAGATCAAACGCGCCTTGCGAATCAGAAAAAACTTTGCTCGCAACCTTTATTGGCGTTAATAAATATGGCAATTTGAATTTGAATCCCGCGTTGGATTTATTAAAAAGTGAAACTTCAGACGTTGGATTATAATTGTTGATGGACTGGTTCACCAACACAAGTAGTGAGTCAACCGATGCTTTGAAATTCCTCTGTTTTGAATCGAAATAAGTAATGTGATAGCTGGTGGCCATCGTCTCCCCTTCTATTTTTATCGGGGTTTTATCTGCAGAGCTTCGCCATTTCCATACTGCCCACATGGCCACAAGAACCAGCACTGAGTACAACGCATTTTTCAAACGATTATCCATACTTCAATAATTGGGGTGCAAGTTAAACTCATAACCTGCACCGTAAACTGTTTTCGCGGTTTATTTGCTTAACTTTCCGATCTCATAAAAACTATGCGCGAAGATTATCTAAAAGGGGAAACGGAAGGGCTGAGTGCAGCGGAAAAGGAAATAGAAAGAGCCTTGCGGCCATTAACGTTCAGTGATTTTACGGGGCAGCAAAAAATTGTAGATAACATTAAAGTGTTTGTGCAAGCCGCCAGGCAACGCGCAGAGGCATTAGATCATGTGCTCCTGCATGGCCCGCCCGGACTTGGCAAAACCACATTGTCATTTATTATTGCCAATGAGTTAGAATCGCACATTAAAATTACTTCAGGGCCCGTGTTGGATAAACCGAGTGACCTTGCGGGATTACTTACCAATCTTGAAACCAATGATGTTCTTTTCATCGATGAAATCCATCGGTTGAATCCAATAGTAGAAGAATATTTGTACTCGGCCATGGAAGATTATCGCATCGATATCATGCTGGACTCCGGCCCCAATGCACGATCCGTACAAATTACACTCAACCCCTTTACATTGGTGGGCGCTACCACACGTGCCGGATTATTAACGGCTCCGCTTCGGGCGCGATTTGCCATTAATGCCCGCCTTGAATATTATGATTCAACATTGTTAACAAAGATTGTAAATCGTTCGGCTGAGATTTTAAAAACACCTATTATTGAAGATGCTGCTTTTGAAATTGCACGCAGAAGTCGTGGCACCCCGCGCATTGCAAATAATCTGTTACGAAGAACCCGCGACTTTGCACAAATAAAAGGAGACGGCACCATTACAATAGCTATTGCACAAATGGCGCTCAAAGCGTTGGATGTTGATGAGAACGGGCTTGATGAAATGGATAATCGCATTCTAAGCACCATTATCGAAAAGTTTAAAGGTGGTCCGGTTGGCCTAACTACGATTGCCACGGCTGTTGGTGACGAAGCTGAAACGATTGAAGAAGTATATGAACCGTTTCTTATCCAGGAAGGATACATCAAGCGCACAAGCCGTGGCCGCGAAGCAACCGAAAAAGCATACAAGCATTTGAAGATCGTTCCGCCTACTTCAACACGGCCAGGATTATTTGATTGATGGTATGCCACAAAGTCTCTAAGGCACAAAGGGTATGGAATTCTCCAAATTAAGTGAACATGAAGAGGAAATCGGAAAAGCAGTCGTTAATGCGGCTCTTAAAATCCATAGAGAACTTGGGCCGGGCCTGCTGGAAAAAGTTTATGAAGTTTGTCTTAGTCATGAGTTGAGAAAAGCAGGGTTTATTGTCGACCGACAAGTAGAAATACCAATACAGTATGACGGTATTACTTTTGATGAAGGCCTGAGGCTTGATATTTTGATAAATCAGAAAGTGGTTGTTGAAGTTAAAGCCGTTGATCAAGTTAACCCAGTCTGGCAAGCTCAAATTTTAAGTCATTTGAAATTGACTGGGCTTCGCTTGGGCTACCTAATAAATTTTAACGTTCCTTTAATTAAGCAAGGTGTTAAGCGGATCATAGTTTAAATACCATAGAAATAGAACTTAGTGCCTTGGTGTCTTCGTGGCTAATGAAAAACTCTCAAACTCAATTCATAAAATCTCTCGCCACCAAGTCAGGCTTCAGTTTCTGCGGAATCTCCAAAGCAGAATTTTTAGCTGAAGAAGCCCCGCGCCTCGAAGAGTGGTTAAAGCGCAACTACCAGGGTAAAATGAGTTATCTCGAAAATCATTTCGATAAACGGTTAGACCCTACACTGTTAGTGCCCGGGGCAAAATCTGTTATCAGTCTGCTTTACAATTATTTTCCGCAAGAAGATCTCGCCAAAGAAAATATCAATGATTATAAAATAGCGAAGTATGCTTATGGTGAAGATTATCACCACGTAGTAAAAGACAAACTAAAAATATTCTTAGAAAAAATTCAGGAAGAGATAGGGCACATTGAAGGCAGGGCCTTTGTAGATTCTGCTCCTGTGCATGAACGTGCGTGGGCAAAAAAATCGGGGTTGGGCTGGATCGGTAAAAACAGTTTATTGCTTAACCGTAGCATGGGTAGCTTCTTCTTTCTGGCCGAACTAATTGTTGACATTGAATTGGAATATGACGGCCCGGTAAAAGATTATTGTGGTACGTGTACTGCATGTATGGATGCGTGCCCCACAGAAGCCATTCCCGAACCTTATGTGGTAGACGGAAGTAAATGCATCTCGTACTTTACCATCGAGCTAAAAGAAGAAATCCCGGCCACGGTAAAAGGAAAATTTGAAAACTGGATTTTTGGTTGCGATATCTGCCAGGATGTGTGCCCCTGGAATAGTTTTTCAAAGCCGCACAACGAAGCGCGTTTTATCCCCCATCCGGATTTAAAAAATATGAATCAGCAGGATTGGACAGAAATAACGGAAGATGTATTCCAAAAACTCTTTAAAAAATCGGCTGTAAAGCGAACAAAATACGAAGGGCTGAAACGAAACATTTCCTTCATCAGCCCAAAAAATTAGAATAGTATTAAAATATCTCGGGCTTAGAAATCAACCTCCAAATTTCGGTTTTTTGATGGGCCATCTATAAAAAGAAATCCCGCAAAAGCGAGTGAAAAGAAGAATCTATTTTTGTATCCTGCAACACGTTGCGATGCCATTTGCACTATGAAATTTATCCTTAGAACGACCCTTTTTGCTCTTTTGTTGTTTGGATCCGGTTATGCCGCTGCCCAGGACAACATACAAGTTATATTGGGCCCTGATGAGATCGGTGAGAACCAGGTTTGGACCATTACGGTAACCGTAAATAACGACCGTTTAAAGAATTATGACAATTTCCCTGATATTGATGGTTTCCTGAAACGAGGTACCTCAACGCAATCACAAACAAGCATTGTAAACGGCCAGGTTAGCTCTTCACAAAGTATAGTAATGAGCTATTTGCCCAAAAAACAAGGAAGTTTTACGATTCCTTCCTTTAAGATGAAGGTCAATGACCAAATCATTTCCGTTACCGGGAAAAAGGTAAAGGTGGGTGTCCCTGCCCAAAACCAACAACGCGATCCATTTCGTAGTTTTTTCGATCGCGATCCAGCCGATGATTTCTTTGGCCGTGGCGAAACCGAGTTTATAGATATTAAAGAAGACGCATTGCTGGCCCTTACTACAAACAAAGACGAAGTGTATGTGGGCGAAGGATTTACAACCACGTTATCATTTTTAGTAGCTGACAACAACCGCGCGCCTATGCAGTTTTATGACCTGGGCAAACAATTGGCAACCATCCTTAAAAAATTAAAACCGGCTAATTGCTGGGAAGAAAATTTTAATATTGAAAATATTGAAGGCGAGTTGATCCAGGTAAATGGAAAAGGATATACCCAATACAAAATCTACCAGGCATCATTCTATCCCCTGAATAAGCAATCCATAGAATTTCCAGGTGTGGGGTTGGAGATGATTAAATTTAAAGTAGCAAAGAACCCATCCTTCTTTGGGCAAAACCGGCAGGAAGATTTTAAAACATTCTACTCAAAAAGTAAGACGGTAAAAGTAAAAGAACTGCCCCCGCATCCTTTAAAGGAGTCTGTTGCCGTGGGGGATTATCGATTGGATGAAAAAATAAGCGCCACTGAATTAGAGACCGGGCAAAGTGTATCGTATGAGTTTCGTGTTTTTGGCGAAGGAAGTATTTCTGCGATTGAAAGACCCATCATCAACAAAGACAACGCATTTGATTTTTATGAACCGAATATAAAGCAGAATATCACCCGTGAGAAAACCCGGGTAACGGGTACTAAATCATTTAATTATTTTATGATTCCAAAAGAACCGGGTACATACAAGATGGGTGATTACTTTAATTGGGTATTCTTTAATCCCAACACAAAAAAGTATGACACCTTACGTTCAAAGTACGTTGTAAACGTAAAAGGCGAGAGCCAAAAAAATCAATTCATTGAAAGCACCAGTCTTGGTTCTTTTTATGATCGGATTGATGCAACCGACAACAGTATTAGAAATACAAGTGAACATGACTGGACAAAAATCGGGTTTAATATCTTTATTGTATTAATGCTCACAGCTTCTGCTTATCTTGTCTTTAAGAAATGACCAAATTCAAGACTCAAAATTTTAAAATTGGTGATTAGATCTGGCGTTTTGAATATTGAATATTAAATTAATGAATTCTTACGGAACACTTTTTAAGATCAGCACCTTTGGCGAATCGCATGGCCCGGCCATTGGCGTTGTCATTGATGGCTGCCCTGCCGGGCTTCACATTGATGAAGTCTTTATTCAATCCGAAA
>CAZNRJ010000094.1:11092-11494 GCA_964574945.1 uncultured Ohtaekwangia sp.
GTTTAAAATTCTATCGGGTGTGTTTGAAGGTCAATCAACGGGCGCTCCTATTGCATTGGTCATTGAAAACCAGGATCAGCGCAGCAAGGATTATTCGCACATTCAAAATACCTTTCGCCCATCACATGCCGATTATACGTACGAAAAAAAATATGGTGTTCGTGACTACCGTGGCGGTGGCCGAAGTTCTGCGCGCGAAACAGCAGCGCGAGTAGCGGCCGGTGCAGTAGCTAAATTATTATTGAAAAAATCAGGCGTTGAAATAAATGGATTCGTTTCTCAGGTGGGAGATTTAAAGTCACCTCCTTACACGCAGCTTGATCTTTCCAAAACTGAAGATAATATTGTTCGTTGCCCTGATTCGGCTACAGCCGAAAAAATGATTGCGTTGATTGACCAGGT
>CAZNRJ010000095.1:0-11477 GCA_964574945.1 uncultured Ohtaekwangia sp.
TGGTTCTGATTTGAAGTACATTGTAGACATTTGATTTAGAATAATGTATAGATGAATGGAGCAATAGCACTGCTACTGCCAAATATAATTAGGAAGCCAACTAACAATAGTATGATAATGATTGGAGCTAACCAGAACCTTTTTCGTTCCATTATAAATAGAAACAAGTCTTTGATAATTTCCATTATTACTAAGTTTTAATCAACCTTAAATTTAACCATCCATTTACTTTTATTTTGCCAATCGTCTTGTTCAGTTTTGCAATACACAAAATCACCAATTACAAGATAGTCCATATCAGTACTCATAAAACAACGGTAAGCATCATAAGGTGTACATACAATCGGCTCTCCCCGAACATTAAAACTTGTATTTATTAAAAGTCCGTAACCTGTTTGCTTTTTAAATGCATTTATGAGTAACCAATAACGCATATTTGTTTCTTTGTGAACGGTTTGTATGCGTGTTGAAAAGTCTAAGTGAGTGACAGATTGAATGTCGCTTCTTTCATAATAAAGCCTCTCCCATAGTGATAAATTATAATAATTGACGGGTTGCACTCTTCTCAATTTTTCCTTAACAGGAGTTGTAATAAGCATATAAGGAGATGGTATTTCTAAATCAAAATAGTCAGAAATATTTTCTGAAAGTACGGAAGATGCAAAAGGTCTGAATCCTTCACGGTGTTTTATTCTCAAGTTTAGTTTTTTCTGCATTTCAGGATTCCGTGCATCACCTAAAATGCTCCGATTTCCTAATGCTCGTGGGCCAAATTCCATCCTATCCTGAAACCAACCTACTATATTGCCTTTTGCTAATTTGTCTGCTGTAAATTCAAATAGTTCAGATAAGTTATCGTATTTAGTAAATACCGATTTTGTTTTTTTGTTCATCAACTGAATTTCTTTTTCCGAATAATTCGGACCTAAATATGAACCCGACATTTGGTCGTTGTGATTATCAAATATTCTGTTTTCATTAAAATACATATAATGGATAGCCAAGGCAGCTCCTAATGAACCGCCTGCATCACCTGCGGCAGGCTGAATGTATATTCCTTTAAAAATATTTTGCTTTACCAACTTGCCATTGGCCACACAATTTAAAGCAACACCACCAGCCATACATAAATAATCTGCATTCGTGACTCTCTTTGCTTCCATTGCCATTTTAATTACTATTTCTTCTATAACTGTTTGTATGGCAAATGCTAAATTACAATGTCTTTGATCTATTTCAGATTCTGCCATCCTACGTTTAAAGCCAAATAAACTTTCCCATTTCTTCTCATTTACCATGCGTAATCCTGTTGTATAAGTAAATTTTTTTTGATTGAGCCATATAGAACCATCATTTTTTATATCAACTAATTCTGATTTTATTTTTTTAATATAGTCATGTGTCTCATTGTCATGCGGATTCCCATAAGGCGCTAATCCCATCAATTTGTATTCCCCAGAATTGACTGCAAATCCTAAATAATATGTAAACGCACTATATAGTAATCCAACAGAGTGTGGAAAATTCATTTCTTTTAAAATCCTAATTTTATTCTTATCACCAATGCAAATTGAAGCTGTACTCCACTCACCCACTCCATCTATAGTCAATATAACTGCCTTTTTATATGGTGATGGAAAAAATGCACTTGCAGCATGGGATAAATGATGTTCTGTAAATAGGAGCTTTAATTTTCGCTTATTGTAATTACTCACTTCCTTTAATCCATCATAAAGCATTCGTTTTAAAAACATTTTTTCATTCAACCAAATAGGTATTGACTTTAAAAAAGAAATCAGTCCTTTGGGTGCTAATGCATAATAGGTTTGTAGCAGTCGCTCCAATTTTAACAAAGGCTTATCATAAAAAACTATAGCATCTAAATCATCTATTTCTAATCCTCCTTCTTCAAGGCAATACTTAATCGCATTTTTAGGAAATTCAGGAGTATGCTTGTTTCTTGTAAAACGCTCTTCTTGAGCAGCAGCAATAATTTTCCCATCAACTGTTAGTGCTGCCGCTGAATCATGATAAAAAGCTGATATGCCTAATATTTTTTTCACCCTGTTCAACTTTTTTTTTAAAACCTAAAATAAAGAAACTCCTGTCCGCCAATATCTCCCCAAAGTATAATTGCAGTTAAGCAAATAAAAACAAATAAAGATTCAGCTATTGTTTCCTTTTTGGTAGAAGGTACTGCGTCAGTAAAGCGTGAAATTATTTTAGTTTGTGTTACTATAATTGCAGTTAAGATAATGGAAAGGTAAAGAAAATTGATTGTTGAGAAGTAATGATTGAATGTATTATGAGTTGACCACCCAGAAAATGATAGAATGCTTTTAACTAATGAAGTCAGTTCTACAATATTGTCAGTCCGAAAAATTAACCATGTGATGGAAATGATGACAAAAAAAGTAATTGTTTGAATAGGCTGAATTAGCAACTTATATAACCGTAAACTGTCGAGAGAAAACTGTTTCGAAAAAAAATCCTCTACTATATACAATAATGTATGCGCAGCACCCCAGATAATGAAATTAAAGGTTACGCCATGCCAAAAACCACTTACAAGAAATGTAATGAGAATAGATAAGGAAAAAAGCAAATAATGCTTCTGTTTGTTACCGCCCAATGGAATATAAATGTAATCTCGCATCCATTTAGATAAAGTAATATGCCATCTGTGCCAAAATTTCTTGAAAGATTTTGCTGAATAGGGATTTAAAAAATTGATGTTAATGTAAAAGCCTAAAACCCTACCTAATCCAATTGCAATTAGCGAGTAACCCCAAAAGTCAAAGTAAATTTGAAATGAGTAAAGTAGGGCAGCTATAAAAATAGAAAAACCGTCTTGTTCGTGAAAAGAATTGAAAACAGGTGACACGATTAGATTTATTTTATCAGCTACAACGAGTTTACAGAAATAACCCCAAAGCATTGTTTTAAAGCCGATAATCAAATTTTTAGCAATAAAATTCTTAGAAACTGAAAACTGTGGAATGAGTTCATTTGCTTTGTGAATTGGACCCGATATTGATTGAGGAAAAAAGCTAAGAAATTGTGAAATCCTTTTTAGTGAAGTATCGCCCTTATATTTTCCACTTTTGACATCAGCTAACAAGCTGATTGCTTGTAATGAATAAAAGGAAATCCCAATAGGAAGAATTAAAAAATTGAAATACGAATACTCCGAAGAAGAACCTGCTGAAAATTTATCGAATACGATGTATGAATACTTTGCAAAAACAAGTTGAGCGACAATTAAGATTACTCCGACAACAAATGGAAAGTTTCGTTGAGTGTTATGATTTATCCTCCTGGCAATGATGAATGTGATGATTGTTGTTGAAAGTAGATAAATAAGATTGAAAATATTGGAATAGGCATAAAAAAAATAGCTGACTGCTAAAAGTAGAAATGATTTAAAGTGCGGATTTTCAGAAAAGTAATAAAGTGCTGTGAAAAGCAAGAAGAAAAAAACAAATGATAGTGAATTGAATGGCATCTATTATTTGTCACTTGAGTTTAAGTCTGAAAATTCCGTTACGCAAACCAAAAGTGGCAGAGTAATAAAGGTATTGATTGCATGGTGAAAATGAAACATCCCACTCATTACCAATAGTGTGAGTTAGCTGTTGCAGTTTACCCGTTTCAAGTTCAAGCAAAAACAAATCCCAATTCCCGTCTTTATTGCCAGCATAAGCTAAATGCTTTCCATCATTTGAAATGGCGACATCCCATTCTTCAAAATCTGATTGTGTCAAATTTCTTTTCTGATTGTTTAGCAATGAATGTTCAAATACATCAAATTGGTTGTTGCTTTCCTTCGAGATGTAATATAACTTATTGCCGTCTTTTGAAAATATCGGTCGCCAACTCTCAAAGTTGTCATTAGTAATAAATGTTTTTGTTTCCTTCGTAAAATCATAAACAACGATATATGGGTTTGATAGGAGTCCATTTTTTGGGTCTTTATGCCATTCTGAATAAGTAATTTTTGACCCATCGCTATTGAATGATGGTATCGATCCGAAAGTATTCTGCTCATTGGTGATATATCTTCTTTCACTACCATCTATATTCATTAGAACAACATTTGTTTCATTATCGGCTTGGTTTCCTTCGGTGAAAACCAATTGGTTGCCATCGGGAGAGATGCTTGGGTGTATTTCATCTATCTTGTTCCATGTAATTCTCTTTGAGTTTTCCAATAAGCTGTCACCAATAAAAATTTCCATGTTCCCGTCTCGGAACGATTGATATACAAGTGTGTTGCAATCATTATGTAGGAAATTCGGGTAGCGGTCGCCAACATTTAAAGAGCTAATATAAGTTTGTATGTAATTTGCTTGTTCAGTCGTTTCTATAAAATTATAAATGCTTTCAGCAATTTGTTGGTGTCCGATTGTGTTTAGATGTTCGTCATAATAAAAAAATAAATCATTCTCTGTATTTGTAAAATCGGTAAGTAAATCAAGATGTTTGATTTTGTTAGTTATGCACAATGAATCAAGAAATCTATTAGGGTAGTGCATGTCTAACTTTGAAACTTCTATACTAAAGCTGTTTACAACTTCATCAAAGTATTTGTAATACACCTGTTCTTTTGTTGGAATCTGTATTACAACTAATTCACCACCGTTTTTAATTACTGCATCACTTAACTTTTTCAGGAAAATTTCAAAATTGACTAAGTCCTTTTTCTTCTGCGCTGATTGTGGCTTGTAAAACACATTGTAAGTTTCATTTGACTTTTCATCAGGATAAAATGGCTCTGTCCATCTGCCAAGTGGAAGTTCAGCAGGGTTTGCATATTTAAAACCATACAATACAAACCTTGCAAAATTTGAATGGTGCATCAGGTAATCAGAGAAACCTGCCGTTTTCTCTGTTACATTCATAAAATCATTAAAATTGCATATCTGCAAAAAAACTTTTTTAGCTTTCAGATTTCTCCCTTCGCTGATGTAATAATTATATTCATCAGCTATACTCATACCGCTAATGCCAGCATTTACAATTACTTTGTTCGGGAAGTAATTGAATAGTTTGCTTGTATATAGTTCTTCGTACTGAACTTGTGCTCCTTGCGTGTATGAGTCTCCTATAAATAACCAATCCGCTTTTTCTACAGTTGTCATAGGTTCGTCTTCTGTACCTATTCTAAAACCTTGTTTATTTGTCTTATATTGAACAAGAAACTCTTTATCATAAAAAGTTTGATTGAGAAATGGACGATTGAAGTAGTATTTATTCTTTACCACATAAAGGTCTTCAATGATATATTCACTAAATCTGAAAGTAAAAACAGCTTCTGCATAAATGAAGAAGGAAAGAACCAAAATACAATTAAAGAACAGGACACTTAAGGGTTTTAGTTTTCGGTTTTCTCTAAGTAAAAAGAAAAGTGTAATTAAAAAAAAAGGAGTGATAAAGCTCAAAAGAATACTGCCAGATATAAGATAAAATATTACAGGGTTTAACAATGTTAGAAAGGCTAATAAGAGAATGACTCTTTTTAACGCTTTGTTTGAGTTTATGTTTTCACCGTTAATCATTGAATTTTAAAATTACAGATTCTAATTTGGCTTCTATGCTATCATCGAGCAAATCGAAAAAGTCCTCACCAGTTATACTCTCAATAAAATCAACTGTAACTTGAAAGTCGGTAATATCCCCAACATAACTTTCAATGGTGTTATCGAACATAAACGCAAACATTTGTTTCTGCTTTTCAAAATAAGCAATCTTAAAAAATGCGACAGGTACACACATTCTATTTGGACCAATTTGCTCTTTACATTCAGGGTTAAAAACCGCACCTGTTACAAGATAGGCTTCTTCTGAAAGCTTGAGGACTTTATTTCTTATTCTGTTTTCAAGATTTGCCCACATTCCTCTGTTAAGTATTGGAATTTGCGGGTTGATGTTAACATAATAGAATGTTTCATTTTTCAGTTCTTTGTTCCAAACAAAATCACCCGCTGGAACCATGTGACCTCTGTCATACCCGCTTTTTTTATAATCCACATTGGTTGCTGATAGTGTTCCATTGGGTAACGTGTATGAATAAAAAGAGCTACTTCGCTTTACTGGCGGTCGGTTTCCGTCAGAAACAAGTTGGTCAACTGTGAGTAAATTAAAAACATATCGAGGTAGATTATACGAATAACTAAAGATTACAGAATATCCTTTGAAGTATAAAATTGAATCACCTTTATTACTTTCAAAAGCAAGATGTCTACTATTTACTGTGTCTTTATTCCCCTCACCAATCATTAGTGTTTGGGCACACCCTGAAAGAGAAAGAAACAGTGTATAAAAGTTTGCACTAAGAAAGAATCGCCCTAATCTCATTACTGTGTTTCTTTGAGGTTGCAAATACGCCACCACATTCATTTAATAAATTGCAGCTATTGCATTCATTCAAATATTCTCGCTTCCAGTCAGAAATTGATTTTCTTGCAAATTTCCATAGTGTTGGCTTCAATAAACAAAGCTGTAAGTTGTATATTGAAACATTCATTTTCATGCTATCTAAGTAACTGACTGCTTCCTCTAATTCATTTGCATACTCACTAGGTTCCATCCATAACAAATCTGAATTTTTTGGAGTATATCCAATGTATTCTAAACCCATGAAAGCAATGTGTTCAACAAATGGAAGATTCATATAAATAAACTTTGCTAACGAAGGCAATCGTTTGTAGGTCTGCCTGTGTAACACTATCCTTACTTCAATTCTTTGATTATATCTCGCCAAATTGTGAAGCCCTAATACAGTTTGATTAAAAGCATCTTTTGCCTGAACAACATAATCATGAAGTTGGTAGTAGTCAGAATAAAGAGGTATCCCAAACACTATTTTAGGATTGCCAACCTTGCTGATTTTGTGTGGAATATTTTTCCACACAAAAGACCTTCCGTTTGTCAAAACATGGATATCTGTTTCCGGCAAACACTTGGTAATGAGTTCTAAGAGTGTTACAAATCTTTCTCCTAACAAAGTTGGTTCTCCGCCAGTAATCCCTAATTCTTGTGTAGTTTTTGGAATTAGCTTTATGAGTTGAGAATTGATATTAAAGTAGTAATCCAAATCATCGGTATTCCTTGGCGGTTGCGAACACATCAAGCAGTTGCTGTTGCATCTGTCAGTTATAAATAGGGTATTGTGAGGTGATTTTTCCCTATATAATGTATAGACAGTTCCGTTTGGATTTATAAGTACAATATCGCCTATTTCAAGATGTTCCAAATCAGGAATATTCGAAACGCTTTTTAATTGTGTTAAATCACTTGTACCTTTTGAAAGGATTATTGATTCATAGCTTTCGGGGGAATAACAATTAAGCACGTTGCTTTTTTCTGAAACAATTCTAGCAACGATTGTATCTGTTATGTTGCTTGCTGCGCCTTTTGTTTTTAATCGAATCATGTCTCCTTAAAACCTTGGCCGGTTGTTTATCCATGAATTAAATATTGGCAATAACTCTTTTCCATTTTTATCTATTAATTCAAATAAGTACCGAATTATCTCCATGTTTTTTTTACAAAAATCAGATGTAGCTCTATGACCTTCAAAATCACCTTGTGAAGCATAGTGAAAAACAGGGTCAGCACCACAATAATTTTGAAATCCACAATCAGTGCAACCCGCTAAACTTTCATTTGACCAGAATTGAGAAAAGAATTGTGCTCTTTCTCCATAAAACAATAATTTATACTCGTCCTTCACATGACCTAAGCGAAAAGTAAAATCGTTGTTCTCGGCTAACATTCTTGATTCATCTGTGGCGTAAACATAGCCGTCATAGTTAAATACAATCACATTATTAATCATGCCAGCAGGTGATTGTAAATCAACATAGCTTACAGGAAAAGGAGTTAGAATTTTCTTTAGGATTACAGTTGTATAATCTTCAACAAAAAAGTGACCTTTCTTATTTAGGTCAAGAATATAATTAAGCCCCGTCTTGTAAAAGTCAAGATACTTGTTAGTTTCATACTTGTTTTTTTTTGGTGTTCTTAAAGCAAATCCGTAAGGGCTTATTGGCCGCAAAAAAATATTTGAGAAACCGTTTTTGATATAATTATTGATTATCTCAACAGGATAATCCAAACTTAGAGAGGTTGTTGTCATTAAAGCTGAAACTTTGTCAAACCCAAGTGTTGAACGGGCTTTGCTGATTCCTTCAATAACCATCTCATAGCTTTTTGCTCCCGACTTTGGTCGATTGGCATTGTGCAGAAATTCGGGACCATCTAATGATGTTGAAATTATAATGTTATACTGTTTACAAAACAGTATAATATCGTCTGAAAACACGGTGGAGTTTGTACATACAACAAATGTTATCTCCTTGTTGAACACCTTGTTTAGCTCTGTGGCACGCTCAACAGCATACTGCACTTTATCAAATGCCAATAGTGGTTCTCCACCCTGAAACTCCATCGTTATTGTCGAAGCGGGTGAACGAAACATGTGCTGAATACCCGCTTCTAAGTTTTCATGTGAAATATCAAAGTCATTTCTGTTTTCTGAAACTCTTGAAACCTGACAGTAGTGACAAGAGTGGTTACACCTAAGCGACACAACAAAAATATGCAGTGCTGTAAATTCGTTTAAGAACGATTTTTTTGTTCTGTATCTTGTTGCATAGACATCAATTAACTCAGGAACAGGTTTGTTAGAAATAAAAAAATTAGCAAAAAGGTCTTTATATAAAGAGTCGTCTTCGCTTATTTCTCTGTTGACGATTCTTGTTGCCGTTCCAATTGGAACAATTAGAAAGTCACCAACCTCATTAACTAAAACTTCTTTATCATCATTGATGCGATGAAATCGAAAAGGTAGAAGGTGATATTTATCGGTTACCTTTCGATAAAATTCAATGTCTTTGAATTTTCTAAAATTCTTTAAGGTCAACGCATCCATCATTGATAACTATATTTTGGATGGGTCAAAACCAATTGGGTCATTTATATCGCCCGATGGTTGTTCGTCAAATTCGTCATTATGAGCGAATGCTTTTGCAATAAGCATTTCTTTAATGTTTTTGGTTTCACGGGAAATTATTTCTCTCGTCTTGTAATCAATTAGATCTGTTTTGATTTTGTCAATGATGCTTTCAATTTTCCAGTCTTTTTTCGGGTCTGAAATAGTTACGATAAATGAATCCTGTTCGGTATTTATTTCAACCGAATATTTACCTGCATACCAATAGAAACATTTGTGAACGACCTCTGAACTGTATAGAGTGCTGTCAATTTTTATTTGGATGCTTGTTTCATCAATCGGGGTAACTACCATTTTTATTTATTCTTTAGGTAGTAAATGGTTGTTGAGCCACAAACACCGTCACTTGTTAGTCCATTGTCAGATTGGAATTTCTTAACAGCACCTTCGATTATTTCATCAAATGTGTATGTGCCTGTAACTTGTGTACCTCCATCATCAAGTTTCAAATATTTTTTGCGGAGCAGTATGTTTACGAGTTCCGTCACATCAGTGCCTGACATACCTTTTTTCAATGTTCTTGCACCAAGTTGTAGTGCAGTATCTGTGGAGCCACCGTTACTATTGTTGGATTGATTACCAGAGTTTGTTCTTGGGGTGCTATTACCACTGCCACCGCCTGAGCTTGAGTAGTGTGATCGATGTGATTGATGTGATGAATGTGAGCGATGGCTACGATGGGCCATAAAAGTCCATTCATCATTACTTATCTTTTTAAGTAGAAGTTTCGGACTTAAATCGCGTTTCAAATTTAAATAGGGTTCAAATTTATTTTCGGTTTCATTTGGTTCAAAAACTGTCACAATCGTACTAGCAGTACTTGTATTACTTGCCACAATACCTGCTAATGAGCTTAAAAATACTTTTCTCAGGAGGTTTATGAGTTTGTTTGACATTGATTTATGAGTTTAAAGGTAGGTGCTACAAATTACAAAAAAACTGTTTGATTTTATCGCTGTGCTACTTAGGCGTATAGGGGCAAGTAAAAGCGCCAATGTTCGAAGCACCGTATCTGTCCCGCGGCATTGTATAACATCCCTACATCAACAACTGTTGATATTTCTTATAATATCGAAATTGGGAAAAAAACTTTTTAAAACATATCAATTTCAAGGATTTAAATTGATATGTTTTTGTGCATGTTTTGGGAAAACAACCCCTAATAAGCCCTCACCAATTTTCCTTCCAGGTAGTTTACAAAGGAGCGGTTCACTACGCGCATGCCGCCTGGTGTTGGGTAGTTGCCGGTAAAATACCAATCGCCCGAGTGGCCGGGAATTGCCTTATGTAAGTTATCAACAGTTTGAAAGAGTACTTCCAACTCGGCTTTCATACCCACGGGGCGCACGATGTCGGTTATCTTTTCTGAAATTTCTTCGTAGGTAAACTGATTGTATAAGCGTTGAACATGGTTGGTGGCCACAGCATCCTGTTCGGCCTGCCGGCACTGCTCATATACTTCGCCCAGCAAATATTCTTTTCCTTGTTCTTTCAATAACTGGATCATGGCGCGGAAGGCAACAAAATCGCCCATCTTGCTCATGTCAATTCCATAGCAATCCGGGAAACGGATTTGTGGGGCGGAAGAAACCACTACGATCTTCTTCGGGTTCAACCGGTCGAGCATTTTTAAAATACTTTTTTCCAGCGTAGTACCACGCACAATCGAATCGTCAATTACTACCAACGTGTCTTTGCCTTTGTTTACTACCTCATAGGTTGTATCGTACACATGGGCAACCATATTATCGCGATGGTCGTCATCGGTAATAAAGGTTCTTAGCTTAACATCTTTGATCACGATTTTTTCAATCCGTGGCCGGAAGGAGAGAATATCATCTAACGAATCCACGGATGGCTTTGAATCAATGATGATATCTTTCTGTTTGCTGATTAAATAATCCTCAATGCCAGACATCATACCCATAAAAGCTGTCTCGGCTGTATTGGGAATATATGAGAAGATTGTATTTTTTAAATCGAAGTTGATTGCTTTCAATACCTGGGGTACCAATAACTTCCCAAGTTGTTTTCGCTCCTGGTAAATTTCCGGATCGGTGCCGCGCGAAAAATAAACGCGCTCAAAACTGCACGAGGTTTTTTCGAAGGGTTTTAAAATTTCCTGCTGTTCGTACTCACCATTTTTATTGATGATTAATGCATTGCCGGGCTTTATCTCCTTAATTTGAGAATAGTTAACATTGAATGCTGTTTTAATAGCGGGCTTTTCGGAAGCTACTACAACGATCTCATCATCGGCATAATAATAAGCGGGGCGGATGCCCGAAGGATCGCGCACCACAAACGCAGATCCTGATCCCGTAAGGCCGGCCATGGTATAGCCTCCGTCAAAATCTTTGCACGCCCGTCTTAACAAGCGGGTAAGGTCTAATTCATTCTCAATAATATCCGATACCTCTTTGTTGGTGTATTTGTCTTTATATTTTTCGAACAGGTTCTG